>JBFIDU010000069.1:0-8424 GCA_041603755.1 Methylophilaceae bacterium | reverse complement strand
CTAAAACCAGTCAAGAAGTAGCAAGTTTAGCAAGTAAGCTCGAAAAAGCAATATCAGGTGTTGTAGCAAATGCTGCCCCAGCTCCTGCTCCTGCACCAGCTCCAGCACCAGCTCCAGCACCAGCACCAGCACCAGCTCCAGCACCAGCTCCAGCTCCAGCTCCAGCTCCAGCTCCAGCTCCAGCTCCAGCTCCAGCTCCTGCACCAACAAGCAGCACTATAGATCAATTATTTGCAAGTGCGCCATCTGCAGATAAGGCAAAGCTAGATACTATTCTTGCTAATACTTCAGATGCAGACAAAGCGCAGGTAGAACAAATTATTCAAAATATGTCTGCGGTAGAGCAAGCTAGATTCGCCGATTCAGTAAAACAAATTTTAGCTAGCACGGCAACCAACACTGCTAGTGATTACAAAACGTTAGCAGGTAAGCTTGAGCAAGCTGTAACGCAAGCAGCAAATAATACTTCTGCACCAGCTCCAGCTCCAGCTCCAGCACCAGCACCAGCACCAGCTCCAGCTCCAGCACCAGCTCCAGCTCCAGCTCCAGCACCAGCTCCAGCACCAGCTCCAGCACCAGCACCAGCACCAGCACCAGCTCCAGCACCAGCTCCTACTGGTCCTAATATTGTGCAAAAGGACAATATGCCAGCTGTAGATTTAAGCTTAATACCTACACCTGCCGTGGGTAGTTCTACTTTGGATATAAGGCCAACTACACAAGCAGTACACTCAGGAACTGAAGGTGGTGGTCAATTCCGGATTCAATGTAACTACAGCCACATGCTGAATGATGATCCGATTGTATATCCCAATCAGCAAGGTGCATCACATAACCATACTTTCTTTGGAAACACATCTGTTAATTACAAAACCAGCCCAGACACGTTGCCGTTTACTGGAAACAGCACCTGCTTTGGCGGTATCGCTAATCGCTCGGCTTATTGGACACCAAGCTTAATTGACACAACCACTAACAGACCACTGAAACCTAAATGGGCGCTCTTTTATTACAAAACAGGTAAACCTAACACAGTTGTTGCGCCACCTAAAGGGCTGCGTATGATTGCTGGGACTTCCTCTGCACAATCATCACAAAGTCCTGGTTGGAGTCCAGAAATCATTCGTTGGACATGTAATGAAGTGTATGCAGGCAAACAAGCATCAATTCCTGCTTGCAGTGGCGACTTATCTAAAATGGTTGTTTTCCCAAGCTGCTGGGATGGTAAAAACTTGGATAGTCCAGATCACAAATCACATATGGCATACTCAGATAATGGTGCCTGTCCAGCAACACATCCTGTTCAGTTGCCAGACATCACCATGAATGTACATTATCAAGTATCCAATACAAGTAATTTAAGACTGTCTAGCGACAACTATTATGGTGGCCCAGGCGGTTTCTCGGGTCATGCAGACTGGATGAATGGATGGGATGAAAGTGTTTTAAATACCTTCGTGAATAATTGTCTTAAAGGACGTAAAGATTGTCATGCTAACTTACTTGGCAACGGCAAAGAGCTTTACTAATAGCATTCACTCTTAAAAAAAATAGCCAAGGTTAACTTGGCTATTTTTTTTGCTCGCTAGTAAAAATCACTGTAACTTATTTAATTAAGAAATAATCCTTATATTACATCTTTCATTCGTTTATATCGTTGACTTCAACAATCGAATAGCTCTCGCATCTGTGAAGATTAAAATAAATTGATTGTTTAAGGTCGAGTTAAAAAACTCAACTACAGGACAAACTTTAAAGTAATGGTCTTATTGTATTTGCCGCCATTACTGAAGCGTTTGCAGTATGGCTTTTGCGGAAAGATTCATTAACCACTGCGGCATCAATCCAACAAGCAGCAATGCGATGGCATTAAGACTTAATATGAAGCGCATGTCCAATGGGGCATCGATAGGCACCATGCTTTCAGGTTCGTCAAAGTACATGATTTTTATCACTCGTAAGTAATAAAATGCACCAATAACTGCCATCAAAACAGCAAACACTACAACAGGCACAAATCCAGCCTGTAAAGCAGATTGTAATACGGCAAATTTCGCATAAAACCCGATGGTAGGTGGTACACCGGCCATACTAAACATCGTTATCAGCATCAGAAATGCTGTCCAAGGGCTTCGCTTATTCAAACCTTTTAAATCATCTAACTTTTCCGCCTCATGTCCTTTTCTGGACAATACTAAAATCATCCCGAACCCAGCCAAACTCATCATAACGTAAGCAGTGACATAAAACATACTAGATGCAAATCCATTTAAACTAGCACTCATTATGCCAAGCAATAAAAAGCCAATATGCGAGATCGTAGAGTACGCCAGCATTCGTTTAATGTTTGTTTGTGCTATGGCCGCTATGTTTCCGATTGCTATAGACAATACTGCCATCATTAAGAACATATTTTGCCAATCTGCTACTAATGGATACAACCCTTGTATTAACAGGCGCATTGCCATCGCAAATCCAGCAAACTTTGGCACAGAGCCAATCAAAATAGTGATGGCTGTGGGCGAACCCTGATACACGTCAGGCACCCACATATGGAATGGTACTGCACCGAATTTAAATGCCAATCCCGCTACAATAAACACAAGCCCTAATGCTAAAACAGGACTATGTGACTGCGACTCAACTAACACATCTGCAATTGTAGAAATATCAAGACTACCAGTCATGCCATAAATCATACTCATACCGTATAACAACATCCCTGAAGCAAGAGCACCAAGTACGAAATATTTCATGGCCGCTTCTGTCGCTTTAGGATTATCTCTATCTAGTGCGACCATCGCATAAACGCAAAGTGAGAGTAATTCAAGCCCGACATAGATGGTCAACATATTTTGACCAGAAATCATGACCATCATACCGACCGTGGCAAACAACAATAAACCGTAGTAATCACCCGAAAACATGTTACGTAGCTGCATATAATAACGGGTGTATACCAGCATAACCGAGGAGCCAATTAAAGTTGCTATTTTCAGAACATCGCTTAATGTATCGTCAATAAACATATTACTGTAGGCAAACTCAATTAAAGGAGTATGTGTAGTGAATACAAGATAAGCCGCAGCGAATAATGTTAGTTGCGCAAGACCATAGATTAGTAACCGATTCTTTTTGCTTAAGTATAAATCTAAGATGAGAATCACCATAGCCATACAAAGTACGGTGATTTCAGGTAATGTGATAAAAAGGTCTGTCTTAATTGTATTCATGCTTACATTCCAGCCACTGGCAATTTACTTGTCGCCATGTGATTCAAAAATTGTGCAGATGTTGTTTGCGTTAATTCAGTAATTAAGTCTGGGTAAATTCCCAAACCGAGCGTAAATAACGCCAATACTGTCAAAAGCATGAATTCGCGTTTCGTTAAGTCTTGTAAGGCAGAAACGTTCTTGTTTGCCACATCACCATAAAAAACCCGTTTCACCATCCATAAGGTATAAGATGCGCCAAAAATTAATGTTGTTGCTGCGACAAAAGCAACCCAAAAATCAAACTTCACGCTTGCTAGAATGACCATAAACTCACCAACAAAACCACTGGTACCAGGCAAACCGCTATTGGCCATAGCAAACAAGACGGCAAATGCTGCAAACATCGGCATTTTATTGGCAACGCCTCCGTAATCTGCTATCTGGCGGCTATGCATGCGATCATATAAAACCCCAACACAAAGGAACATAGCAGCAGAGATGAAGCCATGAGAAATCATCTGAACCACTGCGCCTTCAAGTCCTAATTGACTGAATAAGAAAAAGCCCAGCGTGACAAAACCCATATGTGAAATAGAAGAGTATGCAATGAGTTTTTTCATGTCTTTTTGTACTAGCGCGACTAATGCGATATATAAAATTGCTATCAGTGATAGCCCAATCATAATGTTTGATAAATGATGTGACGCATCTGGAGCAATTGGCATAGCAAACCGCAAAAAGCTATAGCCGCCTAATTTAAGCATAATCGCAGCCAACACTACAGAACCAGCAGTTGGTGCTTCTACGTGTGCATCTGGTAACCAAGTGTGGACGGGCCACATCGGTATTTTGACTGCAAAAGCCATAAAAAAGGCTATAAAGATATAGATTTGCTCATTCAAGGTAAGCGGTAAATTGTAGTAATCGACTATACTAAAACTGCCTGTGCGGTGAAACAAATAGATAAATGCCACTAACATGAGTAGTGAACCTAGCAGCGTATACAAGAAAAACTTAATGGTGGCATAAACACGATTTGGTCCGCCCCATATACCTATTACCAAGAACATAGGAATGAGCATTGCCTCCCAAAACACATAGTACAGAATACTATCCAATGCTGTAAAAACACCAATCATCAAACCACTCATGATGAGAAATGCAGCCATATATTGGGCAATACCTTTTTGGATCACCTCCCATGAAGCAATGATAGCAATCACTGTCGTAAAACTCGTGAGCAATACCAATGGAACTGAAAACCCATCTACACCTAGGTGATAGTTAATATTAAAGGCTGGGATCCAATGGAAACCTTCTTGAAATTGGAAGGCTCTCTGCGCCGTATCAAAGTCAGTATATAAAGGTAATGTCACCAAAAAAGCGAGAACCGCGCCAACCAATGAGACCCATCGGGTTAAGCAGGCACGATTATCATTGCCAACAAGCAATACCATCATACCAGCCAAGATTGGCACCCAAATGGCTAAACTTAAAATGTGATTATTGAACATTAAAAAATATAATCTTTATTAATAAATACGTTAAAACAAGAAATACTGCCAAAATCATTGAAAACGCATAATGGTAAATCATGCCTGATTGCAGTTGACGAACAATACCAGACAGTTTTCCAACTAATTTGGCAGTGCCATTAACAATAGCACCATCTATTAGTTGCACATCTCCAATTTGCCATAATTTGTTACCTAAGAAGCGTGAGCCGCCAGCAAAGAAACGTTCATTAAAACTGTCAA
The DNA here is from genome assembly GCA_041603755.1 of Methylophilaceae bacterium. Classification (GTDB taxonomy): domain Bacteria; phylum Pseudomonadota; class Gammaproteobacteria; order Burkholderiales; family Methylophilaceae. The sequence goes on along the minus strand of JBFIDU010000069.1, from coordinate 3,452 downwards.
AGCCATATTTGTTCTCTAATATGCTATAAATAAAGCTCAATTTTTGTTTAATGGCAGCGGGAATATCTGGACGTTTCATATAGAAATACCATGACAAACCTACCCCCAGTAATGCAAGCGCAAATGGCAAAGTTAAAAACCCATGCAACGCCATACCAGCTGGTGTGTGAAGCACTTCATGAAAATGATGTGCCAAGTGTTCCATAGAAGGATGCATTTCTGGATTAACGGTAATGACCCCTTTAAAGAAATCACCGAATAACATCGGCTTAATTGCAATATAGCCGATAAAAACAGATGGTATGGCCAACAAAATCAACGGCAACTTCACAACCCAACCTGGCTCATGTGGGTCTTGATCTGGTGTTAAACCATGGTGATGGTCTTCGTCCTGATGCGCATGACCATGCGGCTCTGACTCACGCCACCTTTCTTTACCATGAAAGACAATAAAATAAAGTCGGAATGAATAAAATGCTGTAATAAAAACACCAGCCAGCACAGAAAAGTAAGCAAATCCGCTACCTGTGATATGCGAAAACTTGACTGCTTCAATAATACTATCCTTAGAGTAGAATCCAGCAAAAAATGGTGTGCCGATTAAAGCAAGTGATCCGATAAGGGATGTAATCCAAGTGACTGGGAAATACTTTTTAAGATTACCCATATGCCGAATATCTTGATCATGGTGCATCCCCATAATGACAGCACCGGCACCCAAGAACAGTAAAGCCTTAAAAAAGGCATGCGTCATTAAATGAAAGATGGCGACGGAGTAAGCTGAGACACCCAGTGCAACCGTCATATAGCCTAGCTGTGATAAGGTTGAATAAGCAACAACACGTTTAATATCATTTTGGATAATACCTAACAAACCCATAAATAAAGCAGTAATAGCACCAATAATGAGAACAAACGATAAAGCCGTTGTTGAGAGTTCAAATAAGGGTGACATACGTGCCACCATAAAGATACCTGCTGTAACCATGGTTGCTGCATGAATCAATGCTGAAATTGGTGTTGGACCTTCCATTGAGTCTGGCAACCAAACATGTAAAGGTACTTGTGCCGATTTTCCCATCGCGCCAATAAACAGCAAAATACAAGTTACGGTCATTAATGACCATGTCGTGTTTGAAAATAAGCTGATTTCCATATTAGCCATAGCTGGTGCAGCACTGAACACTTCAGCATAATCTAGCGTTCCAAAGTAAGTTAATACCAAGCCAATTCCAAGCAGAAAACCAAAATCGCCGACACGATTGACCAAAAATGCTTTCAAGTTAGCATAGATTGCTGTTGGTCTTGTATACCAAAATCCAATCAATAAATAAGAGACGAGTCCAACTGCCTCCCACCCAAAGAACAATTGCATAAAATTGTTAGACATCACCAACATCAGCATGGCGAACGTAAACAATGAGATATAACTAAAAAACCGACTATATCCTGGGTCTTCATGCATATAACCAATGGTATAAATGTGTACCATTAATGAAACAAAAGTGACGACTACCATCATCATGGCTGTTAAGTTATCGATTAAAAAACCGACACTAAACTGAATATCACCAGATACAAGCCATGTATATAAATCAGCATTATGCGTAAAACCATCTAGCGTTGCTTTAAACACCAGTGCAGATAGAACAAATGAGGCCCCGACACCAAATATAGTCAAATAGTGTGCAGCATAGCGCGGTAGGAATGACCCAAACAACCCCACTATTGCAGCTGCAATCAGCGGTAGCAAAGGAATCCAGATAAGAAGCTGTTCTGTCATGGTATTTTTTTAGCCTTTTAGTGAATCCAAATCTTCAACATCAATCGTTCTTAAATTTCTAAACAGTACAACTAGAATAGCCAGCCCGATTGCTGACTCAGCGGCCGCTACTGTCAAAATAAAAAATACAAATACTTGCCCTGCTATATCATTTAAGTAATGTGAAAAGGCAATAAAGTTAAGGTTAACTGCCAGCAACATTAATTCGATTGCCATGAGGACAACAATGATATTTTTGCGATTCAGAAAAATTCCAATCACACTGATTGCAAATAACAAGGCGCCCAGTATAAGGTAATGTGAAAGACCTACGCTCATTGTGAGTCTCCTTTTGCTGTCGTCTCTTCTTCTGCTTGTTGTGTTTCAGATGGCATATTAATGACGCGCAAACGGTCTTTTTTGCGAACAAGAACCTGCTCCGCAGGACTCATGGATTTATTTTCTCTTTTTTCTCTTAAGGTCAGTGCAATCGCTGCAACAATCGCAACTAATAATACGACAGCAGCGAGCTCAAATGGTAGCAAATAGTCCGTATACATCACCTTGCCTAGTGCGGCTGTATCACTGTAAGTTACAGGGCGGCTGACGCTTTCCGCGGCTATAAAATATTTATTACCTAAAATCATTGCCATTTCGATAGCCATAAGTGCACCGATTGTGCCCGCCAATGGCAAATAACTCCAAAAGCCTTCTCGTAGTTTATCAATATTGATATCGAGCATCATGACAACGAAAAGGAAAAGCACCATGACTGCGCCAACATAAACTAATACCAGTACAATCGCTAAAAACTCTGCTTGAAGTAATAACCAAATACCAGCAGCAGTAAAGAAAGCAAGTACTAAATGCAGCGCCGCATGAACAGGGTTACGTGTCGTGATGACACGCAAAGCGGCAAACAAGAGTATTGCCGCTAGCACATAAAATATAAAATCGGTAAATACCATATTCATCTTTGATTCATTAAAGTTTTATCTATATTTTTTATCTTGCGCGCGGTCAGCAGCAATTTGCTTCTCATGCTTATCACCCACAGCAAGTAACATCTCTTTGGTATATAACAAATCACCACGCTCTTCACCGTGATAGTCGAATATACGTGTTTCTACAATCGAATCAACAGGGCAAGATTCTTCACACATGCCACAAAAGATACATTTGGTTAAATCTATGTCATACCGTGTAGTCCGGCGCGTGTTGTCTTCCCGCTGTTCAGACTCAATCGTAATTGCCATTGCAGGGCAAACAGCTTCGCAAAGTTTACAAGCAATACAACGCTCTTCTCCATTTGGGTAGCGGCGGAGCGCATGTAATCCGCGAAATCGGTTTGATTGTGGCGTACGCTCTTCTGGATACTGAATTGTCATTTTTCGGGCAAAAAAGTAACGGCCTGTTACCGCCATCCCTTTGAGTAGCTCGAATAACATTAAGCTACCTAGTACATTTTTGATTTGTTTAAACATAATCTCTCGTCAACACCCTAATGGAATAAATAATCGAACTTCGTTTGCATCATTGCACCGACGAACACAATCCACACTATTGTGATAGGGATAAACACTTTCCAACCTAACCGCATAATCTGGTCATAACGGTATCTTGGAAAGGTTGCTCTAAACCATAAAAAGAAAAATACTAAAGCGGCCATTTTGGCAAATAGCCATAGAAT
>JBFIDU010000068.1:0-8496 GCA_041603755.1 Methylophilaceae bacterium | reverse complement strand
GCTGAAACTATAGAGATTTATGAATCAACCCTCCCCAATCGATAGCAACAAGCAAGATGAAACCATGACCCAATTCACTGGGGCAGAGATTCTGATTAAGTGCTTACATGAGGAAAAGGTCAAATTTGTTTTTGGCTATCCTGGCGGCGCTGTGCTCAACATATATGATGCCATTTACCAGCAGGATCAGTTCAAACATATTTTGGTCCGCCATGAACAAGCAGCCTTACATGCTGCAGATGCATACGCGCGCGCAACGGGTGAAGTTGGCGTTGCCCTAGTAACCTCTGGCCCAGGTGCTACTAATGCAGTGACCGGCATCGCAACGGCTTATATGGATTCAATACCGATGGTCGTTATTAGCGGTCAGGTGCCAACTCATGCAATTGGGGAAGATGCATTTCAAGAATGCGATACCGTTGGCATTACTCGCCCATGTGTAAAGCACAACTTCTTAATTAAAGACATCAAAGACATTGCCCCTGTGATGAAAAAGGCATTTCATGTAGCTGCTACAGGCCGTCCAGGGCCAGTGCTTGTTGATATTCCAAAGGATATTACCGCAACACTGAACAAATTTGAATATCCTGAAAAAGTAGAAATGCGTTCGTATAACCCTATTACCAAAGGGCATGCAGGACAAATAAAAAAAGCGCTAAAGCTGATTGCTGAAGCAAAACGACCCATGATTTACACAGGTGGTGGTGTCGTATTAGGCAACGCCTCGCTAGAGTTGACAAAATTTATCAAGTCCCTTGGCCTACCAACTACCAGCACGCTAATGGGACTGGGAGGCTACCCGGCCGAAGACAAACAGTTTCTTGGCATGCTAGGTATGCATGGTACTTATGAAGCAAATATGGCCATGCAAGAGTGTGATGTGCTGTTAGCCGTTGGTGCACGTTTTGATGATCGTGTTATTGGCAATCCAGAACATTTCTTGAGTCGCCCACGCACTATCATTCATATTGACATCGACCCGTCTTCCATTTCAAAACGGGTCAAAATTGACGTGCCGATCGTTGGCGATGTGAAATCAGTATTATCAGATTTGAACAATTTGCTACGGACAGAAAAACCTGCCCAGAATACGGCCGCACTGAGCGACTGGATGAAGCAAATTGAAGCATGGCGTGCTAAGCGTTATTCAGATTTTGAACTAGATGACAAGCTGATTAAACCGCAGCAAGTGATTAAAACACTACATCAAGTTACAAATGGTGAAGCTTACATCACATCAGATGTTGGACAGCATCAAATGTGGGCCGCACAGTACTACCCTTTCAATAAGCCACGCCGTTGGATCAATTCTGGTGGTCTAGGCACAATGGGCGTAGGCCTACCCTATGCTATGGGTGTTCAACTTGCCTATCCAGATGCACAGGTTGCCTGCATTACAGGCGAGGCATCTATCCAAATGTGTATACAAGAACTATCTACCTGTAAGCAATTTCATTTACCTATCAAAGTGATTACCTTGAACAATCGCTATATGGGCATGGTAAGACAATGGCAAGAATTCTTTTATGAGAACCGCTATTCCGAATCCTACATGGATGCGTTACCAGACTTTGTAAAAGTAGCTGAAGCATACGGCCATGTAGGGATGCGTATTACTGATCCAGCAGATGTTGAAAGTGCACTGAAGGAGGCATTTAGTCCGAAATTGAAAGATAGGCTAGTATTTATGGATTTTATTACAGATCAATCTGAGAACGTGTTCCCTATGGTACCGAACGGTAAAGGATTATCTGAAATGATTACAGGAAAGAACTCATAATGCGGCATATCATTTCAATCTTAATGGAGAACGAACCAGGGGCATTGTCACGTGTGGCAGGGCTGTTTTCGGCACGCGGTTACAATATTGAATCATTAACGGTGGCAACTACTGAAGACCCCACCCTGTCTCGGATGACAATTGTCACCAGCGGTAATGATGCGATTATTGAACAAATTATTAAACAGCTCAACAAGCTGATTGACGTCGTCAAAGTACTCGATTTAAACGATGGTAAGCATATTGAACGAGAACTTATGCTTATTAAAGTCAAAGCTTCCCATGGTCATCGAGAAGAGATGAAACGCATGTGCGATATCTTTAGAGGCAGAATTATTGATGTCACCGATGGTAGTTTCACCATTGAGCTAACAGGGTCTGGCCACAAACTAGATGCTTTTATTGAGAGCTTGGACAAGACCGCAATTCTCGAAACAGTTCGCACTGGCGCTTCTGGCATAGGCCGAGGCGATAGAATTTTAAAACTATAATTAATTATAAGTATTTGTATTGAAAGGCAAATAAAATGAAAGTTTATTACGACAAAGACGCTGATCTGAGTATCATTAAAAGTAAAAAAGTGGCTATTATTGGATACGGTTCACAAGGTCATGCCCACGCGCTTAACCTTAAAGACTCTGGTGTGGATGTCACCGTTGGCTTACGCAAAGGTTCAAGCTCATGGAAAAAAGCTGAAAACGAAGGATTAAAAGTTGCAGAAACTGTCGATGCAATCAAAGGTGCCGATGTCGTTATGATTCTAACACCTGATGAATTCCAAAAAACACTATATAAAGAAGTGATTGAGCCAAACCTTAAACAAGGCGGAACACTAGCATTTGCACATGGCTTTGCTATTCACTACAACCAAGTGGTACCACGTGCAGACATGGATGTGATTATGATTGCACCAAAAGCACCAGGCCATACTGTGCGCTCTGAGTTTGTCCGTGGTAGCGGTATTCCAGACTTAATCGCTGTGTACCAAGACTCATCAGGCAATGCAAAAGAGTTAGCACTATCTTATGCGATGGGTGTTGGTGGTGGTCGTACTGGTATTATTGAGACAACATTTAAAGATGAAACAGAAACAGACTTATTTGGAGAGCAAGCAGTATTATGCGGCGGCGCTGTTGAATTAGTAAAAATGGGTTTCGAAACACTAGTAGAAGCTGGCTATGCGCCTGAAATGGCTTATTTTGAATGCTTACATGAATTAAAGCTGATTGTGGACTTGATGTTCGAAGGTGGTATTGCCGATATGAACTATTCTATCTCTAACAATGCTGAGTATGGTGAATATGTGACTGGTCCAGAAGTCATCAACGAGCAGTCTCGTCAAGCGATGCGTAATGCGCTAAAACGCATTCAATCCGGTGAATATGCAAAAATGTTTATTGCTGAAGGTGCTGCTAACTATCCATCAATGACAGCACGTCGTCGCAATAATGCCGCACACCAAATAGAAATTACGGGTGCAAAACTACGTGCGATGATTCCTTCTATTGCTGCTAACAAAATTATTGATAAAGCAAAAAACTAATCACCTAGCAGACTACAAAAGCACAGCAAGTTAAATGCTGTGCTTTTTTAATATCTGTTCCAGTAAAATACAAGACACGCAACTATCATTTGAAAGACTGCATTGAAGCTTTCCATACTTTTACAATACCTTGCCCCCAAAAGAGCGATTACGCAATTAGCAGGAAAACTTGCCAATAAGGAATGCGGCTATCTAACGACATCCGTCATCAGATGGTTTGTAAGGCGATATCAAGTCAACATGAGTGAAGCCGCAAACCCTGATATTGAGAGTTATAAAACGTTTAACGCATTTTTTACTCGTGCACTAAAACCAGGAGCCAGATCAATAGCTAGCGCAGATTTCATCTGCCCAGTGGACGGTGCAATCAGTCAACTGGGTGACATTAAAATCGACCAGATATTTCAAGCAAAAGGACATACATACACAGCACTGGAACTAGTTGCAGGCAATACTGCTCTTGCCGATAAGTTTATTGATGGTAGCTTTACATGCCTATATCTAAGCCCCAGAGATTATCACCGCATCCATATGCCATGTGATGGAAAGCTCAATAGCATGACTTATGTGCCTGGTGATTTATTTTCAGTTAACCCAAACACAGCTGCAAATGTTCCCAAACTTTTTGCACGCAATGAACGTGTGGTTTGTGAATTTGATTCAACGATGCATGGTACATTTGTCATGGTACTTGTTGGCGCAACCATCGTAGGTAGCATGTCTACTGTATGGCATGGTATCGTCAACCCACCTAGAAGCCATTCTGTTCGGACATGGGATTACAAGAGTCAGGAAATCTTGCTGAAACAAGGTGAAGAGATGGGTAGCTTTTTACTCGGCTCTACTGTCGTCATGCTATTCGAAAAAGCAGCAATGACATTTAACACTAACTGGCAGCCAACAGGAGCTGTAAGATTAGGCGAAATGATGGGTAACAAAAGTAATTAAAGTAAGTTTTCTGTTTTTGAGCTAACGTGCGTTACTTTTTTTGACACACTTTGCTCTAACGATGTTTTTTTTGCTTTACTTTTAGCAACATGATGGCGCGGACGCTTTTGTTTTTGATGCAAAAATACCGCTAATTCATTGAGCGCCAACTTGTACACCTCGCGTTTGAACTCTACGACATCCTCAAGTGGCACCCAGTAATCACTCCATCGCCACGCATCAAATTCAGGGTGCGGTGTCGCTCTCAATGAAACATCACTGTCTCTGCCGATAAGCCTAAGTAAAAACCAGATTTGTTTTTGACCACGGTAACTGCTGCGCCATTCACGCTTAATCCAATGGCTTGGCACTTCATATCTAAGCCAATCACGCGTACGACCCAAAATCTCCACATGCTCTGGGCGCAAGCCAACCTCCTCCATCAGCTCACGGTACATGGCTGCCTCTGGACTCTCTCCATGGTCAATGCCACCTTGTGGAAACTGCCAAGCATGCTCTCGGATGCGTTTACCCCAAAACACTTTATTTTGTGCGTTACACAAAATAATACCCACATTCGGACGAAATCCGTCACGATCTAACATAGTTGTACTACCATATAAAATTTAACTATGATTTTTTCATACTTTAGCCACTAATGAAAGTAGTGACGAACATTTAAAATGTAATAATGTGGAATTAAAGGAGTCTTAATGCATTTTATTTTCAGAACATTATTCAATATGCTGCTATGCATGATGCTTGCATCATGTGCAATCGAAAATCCAAAAAATAGCTTCGCCTACATTACCAATCAAGGCGATAACACCGTCTCAGTCATTGATATCAAACAGCAAAAAGTAACGCATACGATCAAAGTGGATAAAGCACCCGTAGGTATTGCCGTTGCAGATAAAATCAATCGTGCATTTGTAACGAATGTTGAAAGTGCCACTATTTCCGTAATCGATACGCAGTCAAATACAGTTATTCATAGCATCCCTGTAGATGGCTCTCCTGTTGGGGTAGCTATCTCTCCTGACAACAAAAAACTTTATGTCGCGGATTGGTTTAGCAATCAAGTGATTATGGTTAATCCAGTTACTTATGCAATAACAAAAAAAGTAACAGTTGAGAAAGCGCCTGCAGGTATTGTAGTAAGTCCAGACAATCAGCAACTCTACGTTGCAGCCAGAGACTCCAATGAAATTGCCATATTGAATGCGGAGTCTTTACTAATTATCAAACGAATAACGGTTGGAGAACACCCGTTTGGTATTGCTATAAGTAAAGATGGCAACTCTTTATACAGCGTTAATGTATACGACAATACTATTTCTATGATCAACACTAACACATGGCGGGAAACTACTATTGAAGTTGGCGACCACCCTTATTGTGTAGCTGCAAACCTAGAAAACAACACACTTTATGTGACGAATACACTGGATGAAAGTGTTTCTGTGATAGATATCCACAAGAAAAAAATCATTACAACAGTAGAAGTAGGCGATACACCAGAAGGCATTTATTACGATGAAATAAATAAAGTTGTATTGGTCGCTAATTGGGGTAGCAATACAGTCAGTATTATTGATACACAGAGAAATAAGCTTATCAACACACTAACCGTAGGAGACAAACCACGGGCATTTGGGCAATTTATTTTACAGTCAGCTAAATAACCACTTCTTATGGGAGGTCAATAGGCTATGGCAATCTATATAGTCATTATTAAGCAAAAATAATTTCTTGCTTTAGCATTCATTAAACATGACCAGTCAACCAAAAAACAAAAATCACGTTAACTAATATGCCAGCACTTGTTAGTAGCCAGTTAAAGTTTTCATTAGCGCTTGGTTGATTTATAATTGATGGCTATCTAGCTTTAGGTAAATTTAAAAATATTACTGGGAGACCATACATGAAGAAGTTTCTAACACTATTCGCCCTTGCTGCATTTTCATTAACAGCAGCAGCTCACGGCCCAACACCACAAAAAATCGATGAGAAAATCGTCATTAAAGCTGAACCAGCCAAAGTTTGGGCCATGGTTAAAGATTATGAAAATGTTCAAAAATGGCTGCCAACAGTCGAGAGCGTTAAAGTTGAGAAAAAAGGCAATAATATTTTTAGACACTTATCGCTAAAAAGTGGTGGTAAAGTCAAAGAAGCCATCAAAGAAGTTGATGATGACGGCATGAAAATTAAATTTGAAGTGCTAGAAGGCGGTCCATTCACAAACTACAACCCATATATCTCAGTAAAAGAAGGTCCTGGTGCTGGCGAAAGCACTGTTAGATACTTCCACCGCTTTTATCGCTACTACCCACAAAACCCACCAATTCCTGAAGGTCAAGATGAAGCAGCAGCAATTAAGTTTGTCAATGATACCTACGGACCAGGTTTAGAGAATCTTAAAAAGGTACTTGAAAACTCAAAGTAATAAGCTCGGGAGCCAGCGCAGCTTCTAAAGCTGACACTAAAAACAACAGCGCAAGCAATAATAAAATAGTACAAAAAAAGCCATGGTGGAAGTTTTGGTAAGTGCATGAACCAAAAATGATATTTAGTAAGTGACAAAAAGTGTCACGCTATGTGCTGAAAAGCGAGGGTTTTCCCTCGCTTTTTTGTTAATTAAAATAAGAAAAAATACTTCAAACCTCCATAAAAAATATTTTCCCTATTAATATCATATAGTTAACCTAATAACATAAAAGTTGGCACAGCCATTGCATTAAGCCTTACAAGCACTGGTATTTACTACGTCTAGTGTGTGTTTACTTTGTTAGTAATACTAAATTTTTTAAGAGGAAAAAATATGAAACAAATTCAAAAAGGTTTTACATTGATCGAGTTGATGATTGTTGTTGCAATTATCGGTATCTTAGCAGCTATCGCAATTCCAGCTTATCAAGACTATGTCATTCAATCAGCAAACAATGCCTGCTTAGCTGAGACAAAAGCTTATGCAAACTTAGTTATTGCTGAAACTTCGCTTGGAAATACGCCTCCTGCGCCTCAAAGTGCAGCTTGTGCTGGTGGTATCACAAGTGGTGCAGCCATGACAACGGCAACCTTAGGCGTAATCACTGGGACAGTTGGCGGCCGTGGTGACCAAAACACGACATGTGATCTAGCTGCTGGGGCAACCTGTGCATTAGTAGCCCCATAAAACACATAGAAACATAAATAAACTTTTAAGGCCCTTGTAAATACAAGGGCTTTAATTTAAGGCCAAGCTAAACAACACAGGCATTAACTTTAAAGAGCGGATATATTATGATGAAAAGAGTAGAAACTGGATTTACGCTAATTGAGCTAATGATTGTAGTAGCAATTATCGGATTGTTAGCGGCAATTGCTATTCCTGCATATACACAATATGTAGACACCTCCAGAAATAATGCATGTTTGTTGGAGGTCAAAGCATATACTCAATTAGTATTAACGGCTATCAACTCTGGCAAACTTCCTGACTCACCAAATAACAATTCATGCTCGTTTATCACTGATGCTAATGGATGGACATCAATGAATATTATTAATGGCACCAGTAGTGGCACTCAAAATAGCATTTGCCAACCTAATGGCACATGTGCGCTTATTCCATAACTATATTTTTTCTTGCCATCCTGCACGTGTTCCACCCTCTAGTACAAGGGCTTTAACTCCATATTGCGCCAGAATAAAGGCTGCTGCAGAACTACGTCGCCCCGTTTGGCAATAGACGATATACTCCTTATCTTGATCAAGCCATCCAATTTTTTCACGTAACTCATGAATTGGCGCGTTAATTGCCCCATCAATATGATGATACTTGTACTCTGACTCAAATCGTACATCCATCCACACGGCGCCATTCGCAACGCGTTTTTTGGCCTCTTCCATTTTCACCGTGTTGACGACTGGTGTTTTTAGCAGTTCAACGAAGTCTTCTTTCTTCAATCGCAACAATTGTCCATCGGTTTTCATGGTAACGGTTGCATTACGTTTGGTATCAGAGGCCAATGCTTCTTCCCCAAAGGCTTCACCAACTGAAATTTCAGCCAACTCTACTGGTGGCTGGCTCATATCATAAACTCGACTCACCACTGCCGTGCCTTGATGAATCAAATAATAATAATCACCCTCTTGACCTTGAGTAACTATAACTTGACCGGCCTCTACATTTACACTGGTTAATCGTTTGAGCAGCGTTTCGATATTGGCAGGTGGCACTTTACTAAACACACCATTTTTAAGT
>JBFIDU010000067.1:0-8605 GCA_041603755.1 Methylophilaceae bacterium | reverse complement strand
GTTAGATGTCTTGATGCAGAATCGTACTAGTATTGTCATCGCACACCGCCTAAGTACCATCGAAAATGCAGACAGAATATTAGTGATGGATAAAGGCAAAATTGTCGAGTCAGGCAGCCATCAAGAGCTTCTCGAAATGAGAGGCTACTATACAAAACTCTATCAAAAAGAGTTCAACGATTAGTGGGTTAGGGGTCTTATGCATGACCTGATATTACGCGCATGGCTAGATAAAAACCTCCTGTTCTATTTAGTGTTAATTCCTTTATCTTGGCTCTTTGCAATTATCATAGCGTTGCGTCGTTTCTTATATCGAGTTGGCCTATTGCGATCATATGCTCTGCCTGTTCCTGTTGTTGTGGTAGGCAACATTAACATGGGCGGTAGTGGTAAAACACCCGTTGTCATCTGGCTGGTCAATCAACTCAAAGCACAGGGTTATCAACCTGGTGTGATTAGTCGTGGATATGGTGCAAAAATCACGCAACCAACCAGCGTTCAGGCGGATAGCCTGCCGAACGAGGTAGGTGATGAACCTGTGTTAATTGCTCAAAAAACGGGCTGTCCAGTTTATGTTTCCGCTGATAGGGTAGAAGCAGGGAAATATCTGCTGAAACAGCATCCAGCATGCGACATCATCATTAGTGATGATGGGTTACAACACTATCGTTTACATAGACAAATCGAAATTGCAGTTGTTGATCAGCAGACGCAACAGAGTCAGCATTTAATACCAGCAGGACCATTGCGGGAATCACATGCGCGTCTCGTAAGCGTGGATGCCGTGATTTTAAATGGTAATGTAAACGTGAAAGATGGCTACCCAATGGAGCTTGTGTCCGGAGACTTTTATAATTTATTAAATCCTGACTTAAAACAATCAGTCAGCTATTTTAAAGATAAGGATGTTGCTGCCATGGCGGGTATCGGTAAGCCAGACCGTTTTTTTCAACAATTACAATCATTAGGGTTGAAATTTAGTCAGTGGCCGTTTAATGATCACCATGCGTTTACACGGCAAGATTTAAGCACTATAAAGTGCGATGCGTTGATAATGACAGAGAAAGATGCAGTAAAATGTCACCCTTTCGCAGAAGCGCATCATTGGGTGTTATCCATAGAAGCAAAAATCGACGGTAGCTTACTACCAATGCTATTATCAAAATTACAGCAAAAGACTAAATGAATAGAGGTACATGATGGATGCAAAATTATTAGCGATATTAGTCTGTCCTGTCACAAAGGGACCATTGATTTATAAAAAAGAGCAAAACGAACTGATTTCAAAATCAGCGCGTCTAGCTTATCCCATTCGAGATGGCATCCCAGTATTGCTAGAAGAAGAAGCACGTAAGCTAAACGAAGATGAGTACGCTAGAGACGAAAAGGGCCGCTAGTGTCGTTTAAAGTCGTTATTCCAGCGCGTTATGCGAGTACACGTTTACCAGGCAAACCACTGCTTGATATCGCAGGCAAACCCATGGTGGTGCGTGTAGCAGAGCAGGCCAACAAAAGCGGGGCAAGCAGCGTGGTTATCGCTACCGATTTTGAAAAAATTATCCAAGTTGCTGCCAGCCACCAAATTCAAGCAGTGATGACGCGGGTTGATCATGCTTCAGGCACTGACAGGATTGCGGAAGTAGCACAACAACTCAATTGGGAAGATGATGATATTGTCGTTAACGTGCAGGGCGACGAACCGCTCATTGATCCGCAACTGATTCAAGAGGTAGCGCTTACATTAGGTCATAGCCGTCATGCAGTGATGGCAACCGCTTGTCATGCCATTAGTGATGAGGCTGCCATGCTCAACCCTAATATTGTTAAAGTGGTCATGGATGCTGAGGGTCATGCATTGTATTTTAGTCGTTCACCCATTCCCTATCCGCGTGATGATGCACACAAACAAAACATTAAAGCGCATCGACATATCGGCATATATGCATACCGGGTCGGCTTTTTGAAGCAATATGCTGAGCTCAGTGTGACAGGGCTAGAACAGATTGAAAGCTTAGAGCAGCTAAGGGTGCTATTTCACGGCTATAAAATAGCCGTCACTATTACCGACCATGCGCCAGCAAGCGGCGTAGACACTCAAGATGACCTTGAGCAAGTGCGACGCATGTTTACGCAATAAACCCAATTTATTGGCCCAGAATTAGCCCAATACCCAATAAGCATGGCATGAGTAGGCACACGGTAACATTGGCAGTCATATACCTAGGAAACAAACCAACTTGAGAACCATGTTTTAGAGCACCATAACCTGTATAAATAGAAAATAACATAGGCAACAGAGCGATTAAACTTAGGCTAGGAATATAGTCTTTCACTACATAGTATACAATCAGCGCGTAGCTACTTAGAGCGAACAATCCATAGATTAGATTGCTCATCGTAATGCCATAAACAATCGGCAGGGTTCTTCAACCGATATTGGCATCTGCATAAATGTCTGGATACTGATTTAAAAGTAGTAAATTATTAATTAATAAAAACGGCGGTATCGATAATAGCCAAGCTAATTGAGCATATTGTTCTGCTAGCACAACATAAGTCCCAACAACCATCAAAACACCAAAGCCTAATCCTAGTGCTAACAAACACACCAAAGGGTGTTTATTCAGCCACGGCGTATAAGTGATGATTAACACGATACCTGCAATCCCAATAGGTAAAATCAGACTACCCTTTGTCAGTAACAAATAGATGCCTATGAGGGCGGTTAATGTCAACGTAATCAAGCCCATGATTAGGGTCAGGTTTGCTGCATTAGGATTTGCTGGTAAAGCGCCACTGCCTCCACTAAATGCTGTTTTAATTGTATGAAGATCTAACCCGCTCTTAAAATCAATATACTCATTCAGCATATTCACGCTCACATGTGCAGAAATAGCTCCAATCGTAATGACAAGTAATAAAAAATAATTGATTGGTAACTTTAGTTAGATAACAATAGTCACACCAAGAAAAATGCAAGCAGGTGTTAAGATTAAGAATGATTGGCGTGTCGTCATTAATAGACTACTTAATGAATTGTTGCGCATTCTACTGTTTTTATTGTTAGTGCTGATGCCAATCTGAGCTGATGGTAATTAATCAATTTTAGTAAACATTGTTTTAGTTACATTGTTCATTAGTATCTAAAATCTCGTTACTCCATATAATCATTTTCCTTAGCGCTACTTCACTTGCTTGTTCTAATGCTGCCGTGCCGCCTTGAGCATCTGCCGTAGGTGATGCAACGCTTTCGCTGAATAACTGGCTTGCAATTATCTGGTAAGTCCTTTTATCCCTTACAAGTGCATTAAGCTGAATAACACCATAGCTACTTTCAACAGTAGAGAATACATGGTCAAATGCTTCTATTTTTAACTGTAAGCTACACTTGCTAGGTAATGCTATCTCGTAACTTATTATTTGGCTTGCTTTACTTAGTAGCAGTTCTTGTGGCGTCGCTGCCCAGCGACTTTTTGCATAAAAATAGACACGTGAAGGGTTGTTGTAGTTTAGACGATATCTGATTTTATGGTGATTAAGTGCTTCCGCTGCTATTGGTTTTTCCAGCATAATTTTTGACATAATTGGTTGATGACTTTTATCTGAAGCAGATAAACCAAAATCAAATAAAACAAAATTTTGATTGCTAGCTTTTACGCTGACACAGCTAGTTAGCGTTAATGCTATTAAACTAGTGGCTAAGATTACTAAATTTTGGCGGCAAAATAATTTCATGGTTTCGGCGTGAACCCTTCTTCACCAGGTCCTGGCGACTCAACTGACTTTCCAAAAATAATGCTTTGCGGGTCATCTTCAAGTACGCTAGCAAGTTGATTGAAATGTAGAAGGCTTTGATTCATATTCTGTGTCACTGCATGAATTTGGGGTAAGGTTTCCGCAATTAATACATTGGAAAGCTGACTTGTGCTCATTTCAATTTGAGTCGCTGTTCGCTCAAAATTTTTATTCGTCTGGCGTAACTCGTTAATCAGAGGCTTTGTCGCCTCAAACGTTTGCTGCACACTTTCTAATGTTTTGGCAAGTTGCACTTGATTCTCTTTAGAGACTATTTGATTGGCATTTCTCAAAACATCTGTCACGGTATTAAGGACAGGTATAGCCTTTTCTGATACTTCTTCAAAGCTAGCAATTGTTTTATTTAATTTCACAATATCAATATTGGCTAACAGACCTTCGGTTGTTGATGCAAGTTGTCCACTTTTTTGTAAAAGTACTTCAAATTGAGCAATCAGTTCTGGGCCCTTGGCCATTAAGTTATCAACTAGAGTGGGGCGTAGAGGAATAATGCCATTTGATAACAATATTGGCGCATTCTGGTTGTTATCGTTCAAGTCAAGGTATGCAATACCAGTGAGGCCTTGACGGCGCAACTCTGCGTAGGCTTCTGTACTGAGCTTAAGCGTTTCTAGTACTTCTATTTTTATTATGATTGTGGTTTGTGCTGTGGAATCTAGAGATATTGCTGTGACTTTGCCAACATCAACACCTCGAAATTTGACAGCAGCTTCAGGGCTTAGCCCAGTGACGGGTAATTGAGAGTTTACTATATATTGTGTGCGTGGCTCTTGCGAACCAGTCATCCACCAGTATGCCAATACCATACCTACCCCCAGTATTAGGGTGAACACACCAACAGCAATGGCATAAGCTCTGTTTTCCATAACTTAATTATAGTCTTACAAGTCTTTCGCGGATACTTTGAAAAAAGTTGATTACAAATGGATGGTCAATTTCAGCCAACTCATGGAGCGTGCAATCTGCAATGACATGTTTTTCTTCTAAAACCACCACACGTTCAGCTAGCGAAGCAAGCGTATCCATATCGTGCGTTACAAAAAGCACGGTTAACCCAAGCGATTCTTTTAGTTGTTTCACTAAATCAATAAAGTTATGGCTTCGGTCAGGGTCTAGTCCTGCAGTTGGCTCATCTAAAACCAACAGCTCAGGTTCAAGCGCCAACGCTCGTGCAAGCCCAACACGCTTAACCATGCCACCAGAAATTTCAGCAGGAAGTAAATTAGCATGATGTGGTTCTAACTCGACCAATGCTAGCTTATGCATCACTAATTTGTAAATAACTGACTCATTAAATTGCTTTAACTCCCTTAGCGGGAATGCAATGTTGTCAAATACAGAAAGAGCGGAGAATAAAGCGCCCTCCTGAAATAGCACACCAAATCGATTCATCAATCTTCGTTGAGCAACTCTGTCTATCAATAACAAGTTCTCTCCGAATACCAACACGCTGCCACTTTTCGGCTTAGTTAGTCCGATTATATGACGCAGTAAAGTTGTTTTGCCACAGCCAGATCTCCCAACTAATGCGGTAATATCGCCTCGCCTAACCTGTAAGTTAAGATTATGGTGAACAACGTTATCACCAAACTGTGTGCAGATATTTTGCAAGTCGCAGATCACATCTTGCTTTAGTGTGTTTTCACTCATACCCCAACACCACGCGTTAAAATGGCAAATACTGCATTGACTAGAATTACACCAGAAATTGCTGTCACAACAGAGCTTGTTGTACTACTGCTTAAGCTCTCGGTATTTGGTCTAATACGTAAGCCAAAGTGGCAAGCAACCAGCGCGACAACAAAACCAAACATGAGGCCTTTAATTAAGCTCATCGTCAGGTTGATTGGTTGTACGACAAAAGGTAAGAAATCAAAGAAAAATCGGTAGCTAATTCCAAGCTCTAGATTTGAAGCAAATGCGCCACCTAAAAGCGTCCAGCTAGATGTCCAAAGCACCAGCAATGGAGCAACAAATGTCAACCCTAATACTTTTGGTAACACGACCCTTAAGGTACGAGAAATACCCATTGTTGTTAGCGCATCAATTTCATCCGTAACACGCATTACGCCAATTTGTGCCGTCATCGCAGAGCCAGATCTGCCGGCTACTAAAATGGCCATTAGCACTGGACCAAGCTCACGTATGATACTAATCCCCAAAATGTTCACAATGTAAATGTCAGCTCCAAAAGTTTGCAATTGCTTGGACATTAGATAGCCCATTACAACGCCAATCATAAAACCTAGTAGTGCCGTTACTGGTAGTGCATTGACGCCACTTTTGTAAACGTTAGCGCTGAATTCACGCCAAGGAAAATCTTGTGGTCGACGAAATAAATAGACGATTTCAATTAAGAGTGACATCAGTAACTGCATAAAATCGGTAAAATGATGCCAAACGTAGATGACAGACTTCCCAAGATTGTCGAAGGGTATTAACCAGTCAAACTTGGCTTTTTTAGAGGGTAGCGTGCCTATATGAATTAGCTGATTGAATAGTTCTAAATGCTCTGGTTTAAGTGAAATACGATCATCTAACTGGCCGCCCCATCCACATAAAAGCGTAGCAGCACCTGCCGCATCTAATTGTTCAATTTCGTTTAAGTCCCACCGAATGGTAGTATCAACAAAAAAAGGCTGTAAAGATTCTTGAAGTTGAGCAAAGTTATTGGTGGGGACGCGTAATGACCACTGACCTAACAGTTGCACATGTTGTCGCTTTTGCTGGTCTTGCGTAACGTGAAAGCTCGCTTCAGCCATTAAAATTCTCCTCTGAGTCAATTATACGCATCGGAAAATGCAAACAGCAAGCAAGTATTTCTATTGGGACATTATGCTGTTTTATGTGCAACTTAATTGCCCACACTTTTTGTAAAATTTAATTACAGGCCACATATAATTAAAAATTAAAGAGTGAGAAGCTTCGTATAATCTCTTTTAGGCAATACCTTTGTGATGCATTTACATTAATTAGGATTTAATATTTGTACGGTGCAAGAGTTATTAGGGCATACTGATCTGTCAAGCAAGATGTTTTTTGCTCATGTGCTGAACAAGGGTGAGCACGCCGTGAGCAGCCCACTGGATATGATTAATTAACGTTAGCCTTAAATGAGCACTGAGTTACTTCTTAAAGTTGTGGTTAAACAGCTTGTTCGCCGGTTTCGCCAGTTCTAATACGTAGTGCTTGCTCTACGCTGGTCACAAAAATTTTACCATCACCAATTTTGCCAGTATGCGCTGCTTTTACTATGGCATCCATTGCTTTGTCTAACATGTCTTCTGGCACAACAAGCTCTAGCTTTGCCTTAGGTAAAAAGTCGATCGTGTATTCAGCACCACGGTAGAGTTCTGTGTGACCTTTTTGACGGCCAAAGCCTTTCACTTCTGTAACTGTTAAACCATTAATGCCGATTTCTGAAAGTGCTTCGCGTACATCTTCTAATTTGAACGGTTTAATGACAGCTTCTATTTTTTTCATTTCTCTCTCCTGAATACTTCATTAAATTGTACTACTAATTAAAGTTTAACTTACAAGTAATTGGATAGCGCCGATCTTTACCAAAGGCTCTTGGTGTAATTCTGACACCTATGGGGGCTTGTCGGCGTTTATATTCGTTAATATCAATGAGGCGGGTAACCCGTTTTACGTCTTTTTCGCTATATCCTAGCTGGATAATTTCATCAATGCTTAGATCATTCTCTACATAGGCTAGCATAATCGCATCTAGTGTTTCATAGTCAGGCAGGCTGTCTTGATCTTTTTGGTCTTCACGTAATTCTGCACTCGGCGGGCGGGTAATAATACGCTCTGGTATTACTGGTGAAAGGCTATTGCGATAGTTTGCCAGCCTGTATACCATGGTTTTGGGTACATCTTTAATTAGCGCAAACCCGCCTGCCATATCACCATAAAGCGTACTATAGCCAACAGCTGTTTCCGATTTGTTGCCCGTTGTAAGGACAATACTACCAAATTTATTGGATAACGCCATTAATAGCATGCCTCGGATTCTTGCTTGCAGGTTTTCTTCCGTTGTGTCTTCTTTCAAGCCTTTGAATTCAACCATAAGCGCATCTTTAAAGTTGTCAAATAAAGATTTAATAGGAATTAAGCTATAATCAACGCCCAGTTTTTCTGCCATTTCGACAGCATCGTCCACACTCATGCTTGCCGTGTATTGGGATGACATCATCAGCACTTTGACACGATCGGCACCCAGTGCGTCTACTGCGATAGCCAACGTTAGCGCAGAGTCAATGCCACCAGAAAGTCCAAGCACGACACTTGGGAAACCATTTTTGTTGATGTAGTCAGTCAAACCTAGCTTTAAAGCATGATAAATCATCGCTTCAATACTCAAAGGTGCGATAATTTCCGTGGCAACGGGTTGTTTGTTCTCAACCTCTACATAGCTGAGTTCTTCCACAAAGGAAGGAAGTTGATGGGTTAATTTGCCTTGTCCATCTAGTACAAACGATGCGCCATCGAATACTAATTCATCTTGTCCACCAACCAGATTAGCGTAAAGGATAGGTAGACCGGTTTCTTTGACACGGTTACTTAATACCTCATAACGTGTGCCTAATTTGTCCATTCGGTAGGGTGATGCATTGATTGTAATTAAGAATTCGGCGCCAGCTAACTTAGCTTGGTTAGCAGGCTCTGGCTCCCACACATCAGCACAAATCAATATACCGTATTTAATTCCGTCTAAGGTAATAATCAGTGATTTGTTATCAGGTTCGAAGTAGCGTTTTTCATCAAACACACTATAGTTAGGGAG
>JBFIDU010000066.1:0-8630 GCA_041603755.1 Methylophilaceae bacterium | reverse complement strand
TAGGCGCCTACTCTTTTCATGAAACAAAAAATATTATCTCGGGTGAGGGTGGTGCAATACTCATTAATGAAGAAAAGTTTTCACTTAGAGCAGAAATTATTCGTGAAAAAGGAACTAACCGCAGTCAATTTTATCGTGGTCAGGTAGATAAGTATACATGGCAAGATATTGGGTCTTCCTATTTACCTGGCGAAGATACAGCTGCATTCTTATTGGCGCAGCTAGAATGTGCCGAAGAAATTACACTAAAACGAATGGCAATCTGGAATAGATATCATCAGGCATTCGAGCACTTAGAGCGTGGAGGCCTAATCAGAAGGCCAACTATTCCTGAAGGCTGTACACATAATGCCCATATGTACTATGTGATACTTAACTCACTGACAGAAAGAACTGAGCTGATAAGTGAATTCAAATCACATAATATTCATCCTGTGTTTCATTATATTCCATTACATTCAGCACCAGGCGGAATTAAATTTGGTCGCGTATCCGGTAGTATGGAGAACACTAATGCGGTGTCAGATAGGCTGTTGAGATTACCATTATGGGTTGGCTTGGGCGAAGATCAAGATCGGGTAATTGATGTCATGAATTCGTTCGAGTTTAAGTCAGCAATTCATGATCAGACTGTTCGCAACATAAGCAGTCAAATACAGGTTGAAAACCAGGGTGACAACAATTCATTCGCTATTAAAAATGCAATCTTAAATCTGTCTGCTTCTGCATGAAACAATGATTTAAGGTTACATACCTCTTTTTTGAATTTTGGGCTTGACTTAGATTGCTAATTGGCATTTAATGAAGGTGCGCTGATTTGAGTGGCCAAATTTAAACAAAGCCTTACTCAGCTTGCGGGCGCATTATAAATCCTGCTAAAGCGAGAAATACAAAACCCGTTTTAGCTGTAATGAGCTATAACGGGTTTTTTAATACCCAAAAGATTTACAAAAGAGAGTAGTTAATGACTAATCAATACCACCCTGAAACCATTAGTGTGAGAGCAGGTAGTGCTGCAACCGAGTTAGGTGAAAATTCTGAAGCTATATTTTTGAACTCTAGCTTTCGGTTTAATAGTGCGGCGCAAGCCGCAGCCAGATTTGCGGGCGATGAACCAGGCAATATTTACTCCCGATTTACCAACCCTACTGTCACTGCATTTCAAGATAAATTAGCCGCAATGGAGGGTGCTGAGCAGTGTGTTGCCACGGCAAGCGGTATGTCAGCAATATTGGCTTGCGTCATGGGTCTTTGCTCAGCAGGTGATCATGTCGTGGCTTCACAGAGCTTATTTGGTACATCAGTACAGCTATTCACGAGTATTTTAAAGCGGTGGGGTTTGGAAGTAACCTTAGTTGCACTAACAGATACAGAAGCATGGCAATCTGCGATACAAAGAAATACCAAGCTTTTTTTTGTAGAAACGCCATCAAATCCATTAACGGAGGTCTGTGATATTCAGGCTTTAGCTGAAATTGCACATAGTGCAAATGTATATTTAGTCGTAGATAACTGTTTTTGTACGCCAGCCATTCAAAAGCCGCTAGAATTAGGTGCTGATGTCATTATTCACTCAGCGACGAAATATATCGATGGTCAAGGTCGTTGTCTGGGTGGTGCAGTGCTGGGGTCTAAGGCTCTCATGGAACCTGTATATGGGATTTTGCGTACGGCAGGCGTTACGATGAGTGCTTTTAATGCATGGGTGTTTTTAAAAGGGTTGGAAACATTACCAATTCGGATGGAGGCGCATGCGCAAAAAGCCCATGCTTTAGCAATATGGTTAGAGTCGCAACCACAGGTGAATCGTGTTTTTTATCCTAGACTCAAGTCACACCCACAGCACGCTCTTGCGATGCGTCAGCAGAAAAGTGGTGGGGGTATTGTTAGTTTTGAAGTGAAAGCAAAGGCAGGGCAAACTGAACAGGAAGCTGCATGGGCGTTAATTGATGCCACGCGGTTGATTTCTATTACAGCTAACTTAGGCGATGCAAAAACAACAATTACGCATCCAGCAACGACCACTCACAGTCGCGTGAGTGCTGAGGCAAGATTAGCATCAGGTGTGAAGGATAGCCTGATCAGGATAGCGGTTGGACTGGAGCATGTTGATGATTTGAAAGCTGATTTAGCGTTACTCACTTGATAAGTAACTGATTTAAAAACGGGGCCTTTGATAGCCCCGTTTTTTATTGTAATAATTGCGTAAAAAACTGCTCTGGCAGTCTAAACATGTTAAAATTTAAAGGTTAAATATCTTATAAAAATGCGCTTATAAAAGTTGCAATCCCATCATAATAAATACGGAACAATGACGGAATAAATCATGGATCAATTCGCAAAAGAAACCCTGCCTATTAGTTTAGAAGACGAAATGCGCCGTTCTTACCTTGATTACGCGATGAGCGTGATTGTAGGTAGGGCTTTGCCAGATGTTCGTGATGGTTTAAAACCAGTACACAGGCGTGTGCTTTTTGCCATGCATGAGTTAAATAATGACTATAACAAACCATACAAAAAGTCAGCACGTATAGTCGGTGATGTGATTGGTAAATACCACCCGCATGGTGACACGGCGGTGTACGACACAATTGTACGTATGGCACAGGATTTTTCTTTACGTTATATGTTGGTTGATGGACAGGGTAATTTTGGCTCTGTTGATGGCGATAATGCTGCCGCGATGCGATATACCGAAATTCGCATGTCAAAAATTGCACATGAGTTATTAGCCGATATTGAAAAAGAGACAGTCGATTTTGGCCCTAACTATGATGGTTCAGAGAATGAGCCACTGATTATGCCAGCCCGTATACCTAACCTACTAATCAATGGTAGCTCTGGTATTGCGGTAGGTATGGCGACGAACATTCCGCCGCACAATCTAAACGAGGTGTTAGATGCATGTTTGGCTTTACTTAAAGATCCAGAAATTTCAATTGATGATTTGATTGATTTAATGCCTGCACCTGATTTTCCAACGGCAGGTATTATTTACGGTACCACAGGGGTAAGAGAAGGTTATCAAACAGGGCGAGGACGCGTAGTGATGCGAGGTCGTACCCACTTTGAAGATATTGATAAAGGGGGCAACCGTCAGGCCATCATCATTGATGAACTGCCATATCAAGTCAATAAAAAAACCTTGATCGAGAAGATTGCAGAGCTGGTTAATGATAAGAAAATAGAGGGCATTTCTGATCTGCGCGATGAGTCAGATAAATCAGGTATGCGCGTAGTGATTGAGCTAAAGCGCGGTGAAGTGCCAGAGGTGATACTCAACAATCTCTACAAGCAAACGCAGCTTCAGGATACGTTTGGTATGAACATGGTTGCCCTAATTGATGGACAGCCACGCTTACTCAATCTAAAACAAATTCTCGAAGCATTCTTGCGTCATCGACGTGAAGTGATTACACGGCGTACCGTGTTCGAGTTAAGAAAGGCACGTGATCGCGGTCATGTTCTAGAAGGCCTTGCAGTTGCATTAGCAAATGTAGACGAAATGATTGCTATTATTAAGGCAGCACCAACGCCACCAGAAGCTAAGCAGCAATTGATGGCGCGCAAATGGCACTCACCAGTTGTAGAAGAAATGCTGAAACGTGCAGCGATGGAAGCATCAAGACCTGAAGGGTTATCGATCGATTTTGGGTTAACGCCAGAGGGATACAAACTTTCTGATATTCAAGCGCAAGAAATACTGCAAATGCGCTTGCAACGACTTACTGGTTTGGAGCAGGATAAGGTTGTTAACGAATACAAGGAAATAATGGATGTGATTGCTGATTTATTAGATATTCTAGCAACGCCTTCACGCGTTACAACGATGATTACAGAAGAAATGGCAGAAATCGCCAAACAGTTTGGTGACAAACGTCGTAGTGAGATTGTAGAAAATACACAAGATTTATCCCTAGAAGATTTAATTACGCCACAAGATGTCGTTGTCACTCTATCTCATACAGGATATGTTAAGTCTCAGTTATTGGAAGAATACCGTGCACAACGGCGTGGCGGTAGAGGCAAGCAAGCTGCGCCAACTAAAGAAGATGACTTTATTGATAAATTATTCGTCGCTAATACACATGATTACATATTATGTTTCAGCAGCCTAGGGCAAGTATATTGGTTGAAGGTATATGAAGTGCCACAGGGCAGTCGTATTGGTCGTGGTAAACCAATTGTAAACTTGTTCCCATTAGCCGAAGGCGAAAAAATTAATGCAATCTTACCGGTTAAAGAGTTCACCGATAATGAATTTATTTTCATGACAACCGCTAAGGGTACGGTTAAGAAAACAGCATTGTCTGAATTTTCTAAACCACGCAAATCAGGCATTATCGCGATTAAACTTGATGAAGGTGATTTTCTGATTGGTGCCGAAATTACAAATGGCGAAAATGATATTGTTCTCGTTTCGGACGCAGGTAAAGCAGTATGGTTTAGTGAAGATGATGTGCGACCTATGGGACGCGCAACGCGCGGTGTACGCGGTATGAAACTAGGGCCAAACCAACAAGTATTATCGTTATTGATTGCTGATGATGACCAGCAATCCGTATTGGTGGCAACAGAAAACGGTTATGGGAAACGGACAGTATTAAAAGATTTCCGTCATTCAGGACGTGGCACACAGGGTGTTAAGGCAATTGCAATTAGCGAGCGCAATGGTGCCGCAATCGCAGCCCGTTTAGTCAGTGCAGATGATGAAATCATGCTTATCACCACTGGTGGTGTTTTAATCCGTACACGGGTAAAAGAGATTCGCGATATGGGCCGAGCAGCACAAGGTGTCACGCTGATCAATTTAGGACAAGGCGAGAAGTTGTCTGGGCTGGAAAAAGTAGTCGAAACAGACGAAGAAGAATAAGGATGTCGATGCAACCGATTTATAACTTTTCAGCTGGCCCAGCTGTCTTGCCTAAAGCAGTGTTAAAACGAGCGCAAGCTGAAATGCTTGATTGGCACAGTAGCGGCATGTCTGTTATGGAGATGTCGCACCGTGGCAAAGAGTTTTTGAGTATATTGGCTAAGACAGAAGCTGATTTTCGTGCTTTGCTAGGCGTGCCAAATAACTATAAAGTATTATTTTTGCAAGGTGGAGCCATTGCTGAGAATGTGATGATTCCACTTAATCTGTTAAATGGCAAAAGTGCGGATTATGCTATTACTGGTAGTTGGAGCCAGCGTAGTGCTAATGAGGCAAAGATTATTGGCAATACTAATATTGTGACAGAAAGCAAGCCATATACTTACGTACCTGATTTTTCTCAATGGCAATTGCATAATGACGCAGCATATTTACATATCTGTACGAATGAAACCATAAACGGGGTTGAATTTGATGCCTTACCAAAGGCAGGAAATGTACCCATTGTGGCTGATATGTCCTCGCACATACTGTCAAGGCAGATTGATGTTAGCCAATATGGCGTAATTTATGCTGGAGCACAAAAAAATATTGGACCAGCTGGCTTGTGTATTGTGATTGTGCGTGAAGATTTGCTTGGTTTAGCTGCCGCAGAAACACCAGGTGTCTTTAACTGGAAGGAACAGGCGGATAACCAAAGTATGGTTAATACGCCGCCGACCTATGCGATTTATATTGCTGGACTTGTATTTGAATGGCTTATTGAACAAGGTGGCGTAGCAGCAATCGAAAAAGTGAACATCCAGAAAGCTGCTCTATTATATGAGTATATTGACTCTACCGATTTTTATTCGAATCCTGTCGCAATAAAAAATCGCTCTCGCATGAATATACCATTTACGCTAAAAGATGAGTCTTTAAATACCGCATTTTTGCAAGGTGCAGAATCAGCTGGTTTGTTGCAGCTAAAGGGGCATCGCTCTGTGGGTGGTATGCGTGCTAGTATATATAATGCAATGCCGATTGAAGGCGTTAAGGCCTTGGTTGAATATATGAAACATTTCGAGAAAACACATTAACTAAATAATTTAAATGTCTGATTTATTGAAAAAATATAGAGAAGAGATTGATGCAATCGACGCACAAATACTCAAGCTAGTTAATGAGCGTGCACAACTTGCGCGTAAGATCGGGCATGTTAAAGAAGATGGTGTTATTTACCGACCAGAACGTGAAGCGCAGGTATTACGTACCATGCAAGAGCTTAATACAGGGCCACTTTCAAGTGAGGCGGTGAGTAATATTTTTCGAGCCGTGATGTCAAACTGTCGTGCACTCGAAAAGGAACTTTCAATTTCCTTCCTTGGACCACTTGGTACCTACACCGAGGAAGCTGCGCTAAAACAGTTTGGATTAGGTCGAAATGCGATTGTTTGTGGCACGATTGATGAAGTTTTTCGCACACTAGAGGCTGATCAAGCTGATTATGCAGTGGTGCCTGTTGAGAATTCTACCGAAGGGGCTGTTGGACTAACATTAGATTTGTTACTGTCTAGTACGCTAAAAATTTGTGGTGAGGTTACACTGCCAATACATCATTGCTTACTTTCAAAGCAAACGGATATTAATAAGATATCGCATGTCTTCTCACACGGTCAGTCGCTTTCTCAGTGCCATGAATGGCTTAATAGAACGCTACCTACAGCACAGAGAGAGGCTGTTACCAGCAATGCTTATGCGGCACAAATGATACATGATCTGGTCTCAACTGATGGAACATTTGCAGCAGCAATTGCGAGCAAGCGCGCCGCAGAGCTGTTTAACCTAAATGTACTCGCTGAAAATATAGAAGACGACCCTAAAAATACCACACGTTTTTTAGTGTTAAGTAAGCATGATGTTGCACCATCTGGACAAGATAAAACATCCTTGGCGTTAAGCACTAAAAACAAACCAGGTGCGATGTTTGATTTGCTTGAGCCTTTGGCACGTCTTGGAGTAAGTATGACAAAATTAGAGTCCAGACCTTCAAAACAAGGTTTATGGGATTACGTATTTTTTATCGATATTGAAGGCCATCAGTCAGATGATAAAGTAAAAGCAGCGATAGATGAATTAAAGCAGCGTGCTTCTGTCGTTAAGGTTCTTGGCTCATATCCTGTTGCAGTTGTTTAAACAATCATGAATATTTCAAATTTAGCGCCAAATTACATCAGAGCTATTGCTCCATACCAAGGTGGCAAACCCATCTCTGAAATTGCCAGAGCTTTTGGAATTAATGAGTCTGATATTGTAAAGTTAGCTTCAAATGAGAACCCTTTAGGCATTAGTCCTAAAGCGCAGTTAGCAATTGAAGATGCTGTAACAGATATTGCACGTTATCCAGATGGAAACAGTTATTTGCTGAGAGAGGCTGTAAGCAAAAAATTCGGCGTTAGCACTGAACAAATCGTCTTTGGTAACGGATCAAATGATATTTTAGAGTTGTGTGCTCGTGCATTTTTACAGCAGGGTGATGAGGCGATCTTTTCACAACATGCGTTTGCCGTTTATCCACTGGTTACACAGGCTGTGGGAGCCAAGGGTGTTGTCGTTGCCGCAAAAAACTTTGCACATGATTTAGATGGCTTTATTCAAGCAATCAATGCTAAAACGCGCTTAATATTTATTGCAAATCCAAATAATCCAACTGGTACGCTGATTGAAAAAGAAAAATTAAAAGCGTTTTTGCAACAAGTGCCAAAAAATATTTTAGTGGTGTTAGATGAAGCCTATGATGAATATTTGTCTCTTGATGATAAATCGGAAGCAATTGATTGGTTGAGTGATTTTAATAATTTGATTATTTCACGCACTTTCTCGAAAGCATATGGTCTAGCTGGCTTGCGCGTTGGTTTTGGTTTAATGCATGCTGAGGTCGCCGATATCTTGAATCGAGTGCGGCAACCATTTAATGTTAATTCGATTGCACAAGCAGCAGCGACGGCATCATTAGCTGACGATGATTTTGTTGCGCGTAGTTATGCAGCTAATCAAGCTGGAATGCTGCAATTGACACAAGGGTTGAATCAACTTGGATTAAGTTATATTGATTCATATGCAAATTTTATAAGTTTTAAGGTTAACAATGCTGCTAAAGTAAATCAACGGTTACTGGAAAACGGCGTTATTGTTCGACCTGTAGCGAATTATGAGATGCCAGATTATCTGAGGGTGAGCATTGGACTCTTTTCTGAAAATCAACGCTTTTTAGAAGTGTTAGCAACTATATTAAAAACGAATGACTGAATACGAAAAGCAACAATTTGAGAAGCTGGCGACGGATGATGTCCGTATTGTGCAGGTAAAAGAACTAATCAAGCCAGTTGAACTCATTGAAAAATTAAAAGAAAGCACAACTAGCACTAATAATATTATTGCGACACGTGCTGCTGTACACCGTGTGCTGCATGCGCAAGATGATCGTTTACTTGTTGTTGTTGGACCTTGTTCTATTCATGATACAACAGCTGGGCTAGAGTATGCGCGTCGCTTGCTAGCGGTGCGAAAAGACTTGTCTGATGATTTATTAATTGTCATGCGCGTTTATTTCGAAAAACCAAGAACGACAGTTGGCTGGAAAGGGTTGATCAATGATCCTAAACTTGATGGTACTTATGACATTAATTTAGGCCTAGAAAAAGCCCGTCAATTTTTACTAGATGTGAACGAATTAGGCATGCCTGCTGGCATGGAGTTTTTGGATACCATTACACCC
>JBFIDU010000065.1:0-8737 GCA_041603755.1 Methylophilaceae bacterium | reverse complement strand
GCATGGGTGAGAGGGGTTAATGCCTTCTTACCACCATCTGTAAGAGTACTATGGTCTAAACAAGCATCAGAGACATTTCATGCTCGGTTTTCAGCACGAAGAAGAAGTTATGAATACTTACTGGTCAACGCGCCCGTTGCGCCAGCGGTGTTTGCAACAAAAGCTGGCTGGTATCATCAACCATTGTGTTTGGAGGTGATGCAGCAAGCAATCCAATTTCTCGTAGGTGAGCATGATTTTAGCGCTTTTCGAGCAAGTGAATGTCAAGCAAAATCACCTATTCGGCACATGTATGATGCTTCAATTAGGATGAACGGTAACCAGTTGGTATTTAGATTTGTTGCTAATGCTTTCCTGCAACATCAAGTACGCAATATGATAGGCGCTTTAATTTATGTTGGTAACGGTAAAAATCCTCCTGAGTTTATTCGTGAGTTATTGAATAAAAACGACCGAACATTATCACCACCAACATTTTCTGCAAATGGTTTGTATTTAACGGGCGTAGAATATGATGAGCAGTGGCAGTTACCGGCTCAAGAGCAACATATTAGCTTAGTTTAATTATAGCTTGTGGCGCACACTAAAGTTTGAGATAGTCTTAAATCAATGAAGAAGTAGTAAAGTAGCCATGCGAACACGTATAAAAATTTGTGGTATCACCCGAGTTGAAGACGCAATTTCTGCAGCTGAGCAGGGAGTTGATGCTATTGGTCTGGTGTTTTATGCATTAAGCCCAAGGTCTGTAAACATTGCGCAAGCTAAAGCTATTGTCCAGGCACTTCCACCATTTGTTACTACAGTTGCATTATTTGTGAACCCAACGAGTATTGAAGTAAATCAAGTATTAGCGTCTGTACGTATTGATTTATTGCAGTTTCATGGTGATGAAGACGAAATGGCATGTGCACAATATGGATTGCCTTATTTAAAGGCAATTCGAGTTAAATCAGATACAAATTTGATACAATATGCCCATGACTTTGCCAGTGCAAAAGCTATGTTGCTGGATACCTACTCTGATAGCGCATTTGGTGGAACTGGAGAAACATTTGATTGGAAGGTTATTCCGAAGAAATTGCCGAAACCTATCATCCTTGCTGGAGGTCTTAATTTTGGAAATGTCCGGCAAGCAATAGAGCAGGTAGAACCCTACGCCGTTGATGTAAGCGGGGGCGTTGAGCAAAGTAAGGGTATTAAAGACCCAGTAAAGATAGCAAAGTTTGTTTCAGCAGTTAATGGCTGTTGATGTATTTTGATAAAATAAGAATTGAGTTGACATGCGTTGCACGAATGTCGACAACAAGGAGTAAGTATGCAGTTATATGATATGCCAGATGAGAGAGGTCATTTTGGTCAGTTTGGCGGCTCTTTTGTGGCTGAAACATTGGTTGAGGCACTTGAAGAGTTACGAGTAATGTATGAGAAATATCGACATGACCCTACATTCTTGGCTGAATATGCTTACGATTTAAAACATTTTGTTGGACGACCAAGTCCAATTTATCATGCACAACGTTGGTCTGATAAGGTCGGCGGTGCACAAATTTATCTAAAACGTGAAGATTTAAATCATACTGGCGCGCACAAAGTAAACAATACAATTGGTCAAGCTTTACTTGCTAAGCGGATGGGTAAACCAAGAGTGATTGCTGAGACTGGCGCAGGTCAACATGGTGTGGCAACTGCTACCATAGCTGCGCGGCTTGGTTTAGAGTGCGTTGTTTATATGGGTAGTGAAGATGTCAAACGGCAAGCGCCAAATGTTTTTAGAATGAAATTGCTTGGCGCTACAGTTGTACCAGTTGAGAGTGGATCCAAAACGCTAAAAGATGCTTTAAATGAAGCAATGCGTGATTGGGTCACTAATATAACTAATACTTTTTATATTATCGGTACAGTGGCTGGTCCGCATCCATATCCAATGATGGTAAGAGATTTTCAAGCTGTTATTGGTACAGAAGCGAAAGTCCAGATGCAGGAAATGGTTGGGCGTCAGCCTGATGTCGTTGTCGCTTGTGTCGGTGGTGGTTCCAATGCAATGGGTATTTTCTATCCCTATATTGATGTGCCTAATGTACGTCTAGTAGGTGTTGAGGCTGCGGGACATGGACTAGAGACGGGCGCTCATGCTGCGCCACTCAGTACAAACAGTGCTGTAGGTGTCTTGCATGGTAACAGAACCTATCTAATGCAAGATGCAGATGGTAATATCATTGAGACACATTCAATATCAGCTGGCTTAGATTATCCTGGTGTAGGTCCTGAACATGCATGGCTAAAAGATATTAAACGTGCAGAATATGTAGGCATTACTGATGACGAAGCAATGACTGCATTTCATAGCTTATGTAGAACGGAAGGTATTATTCCTGCACTAGAGTCTAGCCATGCGCTAGCGCATGCTGAAAAAATGGCTAGGGAAATGCGTAAAGATGAGATTATCTTAGTCAACCTTTCTGGCCGTGGCGATAAAGATATTAATACTGTAGCTAAACTAGCCAATATCACCTTATAAAAATCAGAACTTTTAAACTATGTCACGTATTCAATCAACGTTTGCTACATTAAAAGCAAATAATAAAAAAGCACTCATTCCTTACATAACCGCCGGTGATCCACATCCAGACTTTACTGTTGACTTGATGCACACTATGGTAAATAAGGGTGCTGATATCATCGAATTAGGTGTACCTTTTTCTGATCCAATGGCAGATGGTCCGGTGATTCAACGAGCAAGTGAACGTGCTTTGGCGCATAAAGTTGGCTTAAGAAAAGTGTTAGAGCTAGTAAAAACGTTTCGATTGCAAGATCAGAAAACGCCAGTTGTGTTAATGGGTTATGCAAATCCGATTGAAGCAATGGGTATTCAAGCCTTTGCAGAAAAAGCGAAAGAGTCGGGTGTAGATGGTGTCTTGACTGTTGATTACCCACCTGAAGAGTGCCATGATTTTATTGCTGAATTAAATAAGCATGACATAGATAGCATCTTTCTGCTTTCGCCAACGACAGAAAAAAAACGAATTGACTTGGTGGTTAGTCAAGCAACAGGATTTCTTTACTACGTTTCCCTTAAAGGGGTTACGGGTGCAGCAAATCTTGATATAGATGAGGTAAAATCTCGCGTTGCAGATATTAGAACGCAGACAGATCTGCCTATTGGTGTTGGTTTTGGTGTAAAAGATGCTGCAACGGCAAAATTGATTGCTGCATTTGCAGATGCAGTCGTAGTTGGTAGTCGCACTGTATCGACGATAGAAGCGTCAACGGAAGACACTTTAATGCAGAATATAGGTAAATTAATAGAAGAATTGCGATTAGCAATCGATTAACACAACATTGGGGTAGCTATGAGTTGGTTAGATAAGATTCCACAAAAGATTCAGCACGTTGTCGGCAGTGTACAGAAACGAAGTATGCCTGAGGGGCTATGGAGCAAGTGTGATGCCTGTCAGTCAGTTTTATATAAAACTGATTTAGAAACAAATTTAGAAGTTTGTCCAGAGTGTGGTCATCATAATCGCATTTCAGCAAGGCAACGAATTAATTTTATACTTGACCCTGATAATCAGGAAGAAATTGGTGAAAAAGTTGCACCAATAGATTCGCTAAAATTTAAAGACAGCAAGCGCTACACGGATCGCATGAAAGAAGCGCAAAAAACGGTAAACGAGGTCGATGCTTTAGTTGTAAAAAAAGGTGCTATTTTAGAGCTGCCTGTCGTTGTAGCTGCATTTGAATTTAAGTTTATGGGTGGATCTATGGGGTCTGTTGTTGGTGAACGATTTGTTCGCGGTGTGAATGCGGCAATTGAACACAAAACACCCTTTATATGTGTTGCAGCAAGTGGTGGTGCAAGAATGCAAGAGGGTTTGTTGTCTTTGATGCAAATGGCAAAAACAAGTGCTGCATTGACTAAGCTGTCAGAAGCAGGATTGCCATTTATTTCAATCTTGACAGATCCAACGATGGGTGGTGTTTCTGCTAGCTTTGCCATGCTCGGTGATGTGATTATTGCAGAACCAAATGCGTTAATAGGCTTTGCTGGCCCTCGTGTTATTGAGCAAACAGTTCGTGAAACGTTACCTGATGGCTTTCAAAGAGCTGAGTTCCTGCTTGACCATGGAGCTATTGACATTATCATTGACCGCAGAGAAATGCGTGAAAAACTAAAAAACATATTGACCAGTTTGATGCATGCAGTTTAATTGCTTTTAGCAGCTCTTCTCTGTGAAAAACCAAATAACAAAGCCAACCACGCTGAAGCAATGGTTGGAATATATTGAGGCTCTGCATCCTAAATCTATTGAAATGGGTTTAGACCGAGTGAATGAAGTTGTAAGTCACATGGCGCTTGAGTCGTTGCCTCCTGTTATTAGCATTGCAGGTACTAATGGCAAAGGGTCAACTTGTGCAATGTTAGAACATATATATTCAAAAGCTGGTTATCGTGTCGGCGCCTATGTTTCGCCCCATCTATTACATTACAATGAACGTGTAAGAGTAAATCAGCAGAATATATCAGATGATGATTTATGTTTGGCATTTTCTGCTATAGAAGCAGCACGTGGAAATGTTGTACTAACCTATTTTGAAATGGGCACACTTGCAGCCCTTTGGCATTTCTCAAAAGCAAATCTGGATGTTATCTTACTTGAAGTCGGTATGGGAGGGCGCTTGGATGCTGTCAATGCTTTTGAACCTAGTTGTTCAATAGTGACTAGCATCGATTTAGACCATACGGATTACTTAGGAGATACAAGAGAAAAAATAGGTATGGAAAAAGCAGGCATTTACCGCAATAGCAAACCAGCTATTTGTGGAGATGATGCTCCGCCGAAAAGTCTAGTGATGTATGCAGATGAAATTGGTGCGAAATTACTGTTAATCCATCGTGACTTTGAAGTAGTAAAAACAGATGATGGTTGGATATACCAAGTAGGTCAACATCAGCAAAGATTACCAGCTTTAGCCTTGCAAGGAGATTTTCAGCTAAACAACGCAGCATGTGCTATTTGTGCTGTCCAAAGTCTCGCAGATTTACTTCCAGTTACATTCGATGCAATCAAAAATGCGCTAGCTAATGTAACATTATTGGGTCGTTTTTATACCTTTAGCAAAAATCCAGAAGTGATTTTAGATGTGGCACACAATCCACAAGCCGCCAAATCATTAGCGCAAAATTTATTTAAACATCCTGTTATAGGACAAACTTTAGGCGTATTTGCAATGCTGGCAGATAAGGATATTGAGCAAGTCACACAGGAGCTTTTGCCTTATATTTCTGCTTGGTACGTTGCCGACACGCAGAACCCACGTGGTGCTAAGGCAAAAGAGTTGGAATCTTATTTGCTACCGCAGGCAGAAGGCCGTATCAAATGTTTTGATAGTGTGACTAAAGCGTTACAGTGCGCCTGTATAGATATGGGTAAAAATGATAGAATTATCGTATTCGGCTCATTCTATACGGTAGCGGATGCAATCGAAGTGTTAACTGCGTAAGGAAAGTAAATCATGCAAAAAGATCAAGTTGACCAAGGTCTGAGTTTTAAAAAAAAGGCGCGCCGTCGTTTGGTTGGTGCAATAACACTGGTCTTAATCATGATTATCATTCTGCCAATGATGTTAGAGGATCGTCAAAAAACAGTTCAAGAAGATATTGAGATTATTATGTCCTCGCCGTCTCCTGATTCGGCCGCAAAGGTTGAGTCAGATACAGAAAGTTTGGCCGATATAGAAGAGTTGGTGATTCAAGACCCTAATTATGAAAGCAGTGCTATAACAGAAGCGGTTGATATGCCAAGTGTGGATGCCCAACCAACACCAGCTGAGCCAGCATCTACGGAAAAGGTCGAAAGTAATAAATCTGTAGCAGCAAGTGAAGAGGTGACAAAAGCAAGTCCAAGTAAAGGTGAGGGTTATTACGTGCAGATTGGTGTTTTCTCTAATCCAGACAATATTAAAAAATTGCAACTCAAATTAAATGATTTAGGATACCAATCATTAACAGAAAAGATAACAACAGATACTGGTGTTAAAACACGCTTACGCACCGAAAGTTTCAATGAAAGAAATGAAGCAGCTATAGCGTTGCAAAACATTAAGGATGCTGGTTTAGCTGGTATGGTAGTCAGTCAAAAATGAAAGTTTTATTTAATTGACAAGTTTTGATTATATGGTGCTAGCCATAATTGGTGTCTCAATTATTGTTAGCATGATGCGTGGGGCGTTTAAAGAGATGCTTGCTATTGTTGGTTGGTTAGTAGCATTCTATGTGGCAAAGACATACGCATCCCTGTTGTCGCCCATGCTTCCGCAAGATATACCCACGGAAGCGTTAAAAACATTAGCAGCTTTTTTAATATTGTTAATCGCTGTATTATTCATAAATAGTCTCTTATCAATTGCTATATCAAGTATTATCAGTAAAGTTAGGCTGGGTTGGTTAAATCGTTTCCTTGGTATAGTTTTCGGTTTTGCAAAAGGAGTACTGATTGTCTGTGTGCTTGTTTTTTTAGCAGGATTAACCAGTTTACCAAAAGAAAGAATGTGGACAGACGCCATGTTAAGTTCACCACTCGAAGTATTAGTTAAATCAACTTTTCCTTGGTTGCCATATAGCGTTACCAAACATGTTAAATTTGACTGATTTTATGATTTAATAGCGCTTTGCTTGAGGACGACACTGAATTATGTGCGGAATTATTGGGATTGTAGGTAAGAATCCGGTTAATCAACTGTTGTATGACGGTTTGTTGGTGTTGCAACATCGGGGACAGGATGCCGCAGGCATTGTTACTTGTGATGGTAATACATTTTTTATGCATAAAAGTAACGGTTTGGTCAAAGATGTATTCCAAACTCGACATATGCGTAGTTTAATCGGTAATGCTGGTATTGCACATGTGCGATACCCAACTGCAGGGTCCTCAAGTGCTGCTGAAGCCCAGCCATTTTATGTTAACTCTCCATTTGGTATCGTGCTTGGTCACAACGGGAATCTGACTAATTCTGAACAATTAAAGTCAGAGGTGTTCCGCCAAGATTTGCGTCATATTAATACAACTTCTGATTCTGAAGTGTTGCTGAATGTCTTAGCGCATGAAATCGAAAAAACATCCAAAAGTGCGGTGCTCAATACAGATATGGTATTTGATGCGGTGAGTCGCGTACATCGTCGCTGCAAAGGGGCTTATGCGGTAGTGGCAATGATAGCTGATTTTGGCCTACTCGCTTTTCGTGACCCGAACGGTATTCGACCACTGGTAATCGGGAAAATGGATACAGAAAAAGGAACAGAGTACATTGTTGCTTCAGAGAGTGTTGCCTTGGACGTGCTTGGCTTTACGCTGATGCGCGATGTTGATCCTGGAGAAGCGGTCTTTATTGATATGGATGGCAATTTGTTCAGTCGTCAATGTGCAGATAACGCGCAATTGACACCATGCATATTTGAGTATGTTTACTTAGCTAGACCAGACTCTTTAATTGATGGTGTTTCAGTTTACCAAACTCGTTTGGATATGGGCGCTACGCTTGCTGAAAAGATAAAACGAGAATGGCAGCATTTAGATATTGATGTTGTGATTCCTATCCCTGATACCAGTAGACCAAGTGCATTACAAGTTGGCTTGGCATTGGGTTTGGAGTACCGTGAGGGATTTATCAAAAATCGCTATATTGGACGTACATTTATCATGCCAGGTCAAGCCTTACGAAAAAAATCAGTAAGACAAAAACTTAACCCGATTGGTGTGGAATTTGCAGGTAAAAACGTATTATTAATTGATGATTCAATTGTGCGCGGTACAACATCAAAACAAATTGTACAAATGGCTCGTGATGCAGGTGCGAGGAAAGTTTATTTTGCATCAGCTGCGCCACCAGTTAGATTCCCGAATGTCTATGGTATAGATATGCCTAGTAGAGATGAATTACTAGCGACAGATCGGACAGACGAAGAAATTTGCCAAGAGATTGGTGCAGATGCGCTTATTTATCAAGATTTAGAAGCCTTAGAGCAAGTTGTGCTCAAACTTAATCCTAAAATTCAGGACTTTGATTCGAGCTGTTTTGATGGACATTATGTAACAGGTGATGTGGATATTGCCTATCTGAATCGGATTGAGACTTTACGGGGTGATTCTGTACAAACACAACGGCCACCAAACTCAACAACACAAATGGATTTGAATTTAGTAGGTAGTGAAGAAGATGACCTACTAGAACGTGCTTCTTAAATCAATTAAGCCACTATGTTAATGGTGGTTTTTTATCTTATTGGTTTCGTGCAATAGCCATACTACCCATATGGGTTATTGTCTACTCATAGAACTAGCGTTCTAATCTAATTAATGTCAAATCGACGACAAAATTGTCGAGATTTAACATCAACAATCAGAAAAATAACAATGATAATTATAAGCTGTTGATTAAAAACAGTTTAATTAAGCGATTACTTGGCACTGTTTGTGCAACTATACATTCAACATTGTGCATAAAGTAACAAGGCTTAATATTGAATCGGGGAAGAATCTATGCGTGAGGTGCCATTTAATAAACCTTATCTTACAGGGAATGAGATCGAATACATCAAACAGTCCCATGCAGTTGGCAATTTATCTGGAGATGGTTTCTATACAAAAGAATCAAGTGCTTGGCTTGAACAAAAAACAAAAACAAAAAAAGCTTTACTGACACACTCCTGCACGGCCGCATTAGAAATGGCTGCTTTACT
>JBFIDU010000064.1:0-8747 GCA_041603755.1 Methylophilaceae bacterium | reverse complement strand
TTAAATGGCACACTTGCAGTCTCACTAATAAATCGTGAAACATTGGTTAAGTTGCGCATTTGCACTGGTGGGATACAATCAATGCCCAATTTAAGCTGAAGATTAGGAATAATTGAGGTTAAATTGGCATTACCACAACGCTCCCCAATGCCATTGATAGTTCCCTGCACTTGTGTCGCGCCAGCCTTAACAGCAGCGATAGAATTTGCAACAGCCATTTCGCAGTCATTATGACAATGAATACCTACATCTGCTTTAAAACGCTCAACAACTAGCTTTGTCAGTTGAAAAACATCTTCTGGAAATGTGCCTCCATTTGTATCGCATAAGCAAAGCACATCAGCACCTGCATTTGCCGCTGCTTCAAGTGTCTGCATTGCATAGTCAGGATTTGCTTTATAACCATCAAAAAAATGCTCAGCATCAAACACTACCTCTTTACCTTGTGCTTTCAAATAGGTAATTGTGTCAGCAATCATCGCAAGATTTTCTTCTAGCGATGTGCGAAGGATGTCTGTTACCTGATAATCCCAACTCTTCCCAAAGATAGCAACAGCCTGAGTATTGGCGGAGAGAAGAGACCTTAAATTTCGATCATCTGCGGCGTTTACACCTATCTTTCTCGTACTACCAAATGCGATAATTTTGGCATGCTTTAGCTTCAACTCGGCAGCACGCTTAAAAAAATCTAAATCTTTTGGGTTAGACCCAGGGTTGCCTGCCTCAATATAGCCTACACCCAAACTATCCAGTTTTTTGACTACTTTTAGCTTATCTTCGACAGTGAATGAAACACCCTGTGCTTGGGCACCATCACGCAAGGTTGAATCATAAGCAATGACTTTGTTTTGCATCATTATTTTTTGATTGGCCTTACTTTAGCAGCAATACGCATGCGTAGTGCATTGAGTTTAATAAAGCCTGCCGCGTCTCGATGATCATACGCGCCCGCATCATCTTCAAAAGTCGCGATATTAGGGTCAAACAATGAGTCTGTTTTGCTATCGCGGCCAACAACTGACACATTGCCTTTATATAATTTAACACGCACAAAGCCATTGACATGACTTTGCGTATGGTCGATAAGCGTTTGAAGGGCAACACGCTCTGGACTCCACCAGTAACCGTTGTAAATCAAACTGGCATATCTTGGCATTAACTCATCTTTTAAATGTGCTACTTCACGGTCTAAGGTAATGCTTTCAATCGCGCGATGCGCTTTTAGCATAATGGTACCGCCTGGTGTTTCGTAGCAACCACGGGCTTTCATACCCACATAACGGTTCTCAACTAAATCTAAACGGCCAATCCCATGCTTACCACCCAAGCGATTTAGCTCAGCTAACACTTCATGCGCTTTCATGGCTTTACCGTTCAACGCGACAATGTCACCTTGTTTGTATTCAATGTCTAAGTACTCAGCTTCGTTTGGTGCCGCTTCTGGACTCACTGTCCAACGCCACATGCTCTCCTCTGCCTCAGCTGTAGGGTCTTCCAAATGACGGCCTTCGTAGGAAATATGTAGCAAGTTAGCATCCATAGAATAAGGACTACCACCTTGCTTATGTTTCATATCCACTTCAATGCCATTTTTTTCGGCATAAGCCATGAGCTTTTCACGGCTGAGCAAATCCCACTCACGCCATGGAGCAATAATTTTAATAGCAGGATTTAATGCATAAGCGCCCAACTCAAAACGCACTTGGTCATTGCCTTTACCTGTCGCACCATGTGATATCGCATCAGCATTGGTTTCAGCGGCAATCTCAATTAAGCGTTTGGCAATCAGTGGTCGCGCAATAGAAGTGCCTAATAGGTATTCACCTTCATAAATCGTATTGGCTCTAAACATAGGAAAGACAAAATCGCGCACAAACTCTTCACGCAAATCATCGATATAAATATCTTTAACCCCTGCAGCCTTGGCCTTCAAGCGTGCGGGTTCTAGCTCCTCCCCTTGTCCAAGGTCGGCGGTAAAGGTCACCACCTCAGCTTGATAAGTATCCTGCAACCATTTCAAAATTACAGAGGTATCCAAACCACCTGAATACGCTAACACTACTTTTTTTACGTCGCTCATTACTTCACTTTTCCTAATAAAAATATTCCATCAATAACTTTTGCACATGTAACCTATTTTGGCTTCGGCCACAAGACTTAAGGTTGCTTTGCTAGTCAGCCTAGCCTGAAATAGTGTTAACTATTGACTTTGCCTAATAGCAAATACTCCATCAAAGCCTTTTGCACATGTAACCTATTTTCAGCCTCTTCCCAAACGACTGAATGCGGGCCATCAATCACATCAGCAGTCACTTCTTCGCCGCGATGCGCAGGTAAACAATGCATAAACAAAGCATCTTTTTTGGCTACTTTCATCATGTCAGTGTCAACTTGCCAATCGGCAAAATCTTTACGCCGTTCTTCATTTTCAGCCTCAAAGCCCATGCTGGTCCATACATCTGTCGTGACTAGGTCAGCGCCTTTGGCTGCATCCATCGGGTCTTTGAACTCTTCAAAATGATCTGTACCATATAAATTAGCGCGCTCTGGCTCAACTTCATACTCTGGTGGCGTTGATACATGCATATTAAAACCGAGCACCTCTGCCGCTTGCAGCCAAGTATTGCACATATTATTTGAGTCACCGATCCATGCAACGGTCTTACCAGTTATAGAGCCTCTGTGTTCTATGTAAGTAAAAATATCTGCTAAGATCTGGCACGGATGATATTCATTGGTTAGGCCATTAATCACTGGAACCCGTGAATTAGCAGCAAAACGCTCAATAATATTTTGCTCAAACGTTCTAATCATCACCAAGTCACTCATTCTAGAGATAACTTGCGCTGCATCTTCAACTGGCTCGCCGCGACCTAACTGAGAGTCTCTGGTATTCAAGTATATCGCGGCACCACCTAATTGATGCATGCCGGCTTCAAAGGATAAACGTGTCCGCGTACTGGCCTTTTCAAAAATCATGACTAAGGTACGGTCTTCTAAGGGCCAATATTTTTTGTAAGCTTTAAATTGGGATTTAATCCAACTGGCTCGCTCAAATATATATTCAATCTCATCGCGCTTGAGATCATTAAATTGCAAAAAATGTTTAATGCTCATGGTTATCCATTATTCTGTTGTGCTGCTTGCAAAAAGCTTTCAATCACTGGCACTAAACGATTAACCAGTTCCTGCGCTTCGCTTTTATTAATCACTAATGGCGGCAATAAACGAATAACCTTTTCGGCAGTTACATTGATTAACAGTTTATTGGCTAGTGCTAGCTTGACTAACTCTGCACATGGTCTATCAAGCTCTATCCCAATCATAAGACCAGCATTCCGTACATTCACAATAGCAGCATTACCAGCAAATGCTTTTTCAATTTGCGTGTGTATGAAGTCACCCATTACCTGTGCATTTTCACGCAAATTGTCTCTAGCAATAATATCTAATGTTGTGAGTCCAACTTTGGTCGCTAGTGGATTACCGCCAAATGTAGACCCATGCTTTCCAGGCACAAATACTTCAGACGCGACTCCTTTAGCAAGACAAGCGCCAATTGGCATACCCGAGCCGAGTCCTTTAGCTAGCGACATCACATCTGGCGTAATACCTGTATGTTGAAATGCAAACCAGGTTCCTGTTCTGCCGATTCCACTTTGCACTTCATCTAACATCAAGAACCAATCATTTTCATCGCAAATAGTGCGCAAACCTTGCAGATACTCCGTCATATCTGCAGGCACATGGATACCACCCTCGCCTTGTACTGGCTCAACCAAAATTGCTACAACATTATTTTTACGTTCAGCCACTTGCCTCACAGCATTCAAATCATCAAATGGAACCCGAATGAAACCACTGACTAATGGTTCAAAACCTGCTTGCGTTTTCCGATTTCCTGTTGCAGACAATGTTGCTAAGGTCCGACCGTGAAACGATTGCTCCATCACAATAATTTCTGGATTTTTGATGCCTTTATTGTGTGCATGTAAGCGCGCTAACTTAATTGAGGCTTCATTTGCTTCACAACCTGAGTTGCAAAAAAAGACTTTGTCCATGCCTGAAATCTCAGCAAGTTTATCTGCAAGCTGCTCTTGCTCTGCAATGTGATATACATTGGACACATGCATTAACGTTGCTGCCTGATGGCTAATAGCACTCACCAAGTCTGGATGTGCATGACCCAACCCAGTCACTGCTATCCCTGATAGTGCATCAAGATACTGTTCACCTTGATCATCCCACAACCAAACACCTTTCCCTTTGGTAAAAGTGACTGGTAGCCTGCCATACGTATTCATCAAGTGTTGCGACATATTATTCCAATAACGCTAAAAATTAAAAAAACAATGTTCAAAAACATTGCTTTAACTCATATCAAAACTGTGTCTATAAAACAAAAAAGGCGGCTAAGGCCGCCGTTACAGCTTCACCAAAGCTACAAGCTTTGCATGATTAATCGAAGCCCTTCGCTGACGACTATCAGCATTAAAAAAGCCACTGCTGACAGCATATACATTTTTTTACTGTTATCCTCTTTAGCAACTTTTGTTGCACTGCGGAATTGTCTTTTTGAAGCTGTAATTCGATTCATCATGAGCTCACTTTTACCTTTGTAATATAGGTAGTACAAGATTATAGCAAAAGTCTATTTTATGCAAGATTTCAAGCCACTATCCATGGTTTAACAATTTGGCTCCGCCGCCATAAAAGGTCTTATTCGTTGCAACGTATCTGGATGAGTCGACAGGATATCGCTTAGAGGATCATATTCCTTACTAGATTCTGAATTTTTTTCACTCTTAGAGTTAGATCTACTGCCATACAATTGATTTTGTAGCCTAAATAAAATTTCAGCAAATGCACGTGGTGGCAAACATGATTTTTGCATTGCAGCCAAAGCAAAAGCATCTGCTTCTAACTCATGCTGCCTAGAGTATTGCATCTGTACTAAGGCAGTTGGCAATCCAGAAGCCAAAGAACTCACATCTCCAGTAGCTGCAGCTATTATTAGACCAGACAGCGTGCCTTGGATACTTTGTCTAAATGCATGGCGTTTTTTAACATGTCCTAGCTCATGTGCCAGTACTGCGACAATTTCAGTATTATTGTTTGCAAGCTTGATTAAGTCATCCGTAACAACCATGATGCCGCCAGGCAATGCAAAAGCATTCGCGCCAATTAGACCGCCATTTCTGAATTCTAAGCGATAGTCAGGACAGTCGTTAACTTGACACAAGTCTGCAAGCGCTGTTTTGATCTTAGTTTGCTGCGTTTGTGCTATTTTACTCGCTGAAAAATAAGCTAATTTATGATCTAGTCCTTTGAGCACTTGCTCGCCAAG
Source organism: Methylophilaceae bacterium (assembly GCA_041603755.1). Lineage (GTDB taxonomy): Bacteria > Pseudomonadota > Gammaproteobacteria > Burkholderiales > Methylophilaceae. Next base: position 3,400 of record JBFIDU010000064.1, on the reverse strand, counting down.
TTTACGCTCCATGGCTGGTGGTGTTGCATTTGCTACCATCTCCGCTAGCTTTGGCACACCATATTGTATTAATGCCCAACCCGCAAACACCGTGATGAACAATGCAACAACAACCCAACCTAAGTGATTTTCTAAATAATGTAAAAATGACCAAAGTCTAGCTTTTCTTGATGGCATGACAGCTTCAAGTTCAGCAATATCCATAGCCTCTAATCTACCGCCATCAGGCAAGTCAATTAGGCGCTTAGTTGACCCCAATTTAGCTTGTATGTTGAGTTCCGATAGTTTGAACACCTTATAATCAGGTTCAATTTCAAACTTGATACTATCCTCGGATACCTTAACTAATACGGATTGGGATCGCGCACTTAAGCCATCAAAAAAAGTTGCCTGAAACACGTAGTTATTTATCCAAAAGAAAAGTCAACATCAAAGAAATCAGCAATTTCTTCGCCTGTAGCTTTGACTTCCTCTTTTTTATCTCCGACAAATTTGTCTAAATCTACATCGCCTACCAATTGCAATTTTGAAGCACGATATCTTGCTAGGCGAATTTGTGCCCAAGGGGTTGCCAATCCGAACGTCAGTGCGATAGCAATAATATTGGTCACATAAATCCATAAATAATCTCTTGCGCGCAGTGTGCTCTTGAAAGCGAGACTATCTAAAGTTGTGTTATTCCAAACCAAATTACCAATACGAGATTTAAAATAAGCGATAAAAGCAAAAATCAAAACGAGATATGCCAGAACAAAACCAATTCCCAACATTGCTTTGGCAGGAGTTTTCAACATATCAGTTATCATTTTCTCTCGACTCTGTTGCTTTTCACGCTGCGCTTCTGCAATCATTTCTTCTAGTGATTTTTCTGTTACCCCATTTCCGCTCTCAATAGACTCTGAATTATCAAACTGCTCTTCAGCGTCCTCGCTCTCCGAGTAAACACGCTCAACGCGATAAGGTTCATCTTCTGTGGCATTCTCAGCTAATACAATTTGGCGACTGTTATCCATTTCAACAAACCCTACTGAGAATGGTATGCTGATTGCAGAATGTTGTGCTGCTTTTACCTGATAAGCCATATAAGCAGGAATCGCAACAGCAGCCAAGATTCCAATAAAAGGAACAAGAAGTACAACGGCATAAACTCGATAAAAGCTACTTACTTTCGCTTTAAAATCAAATGCGCTCAGACCAAATCGATGATTACTAACAAGAAATTGATTGCGCTGATGATCTACGTAAGGCCAAGCCAGATACAAACTAAGTACTGCAAGCACTGGCAAAAGCAAGTATGTTTTTGCAGCTTTTCCTACTTTGCCGACAAAATCAAATCGCAATCCTCGGTGGCTACTATTGCGTGCATTAAAAATTGAGGCGCGCACTACTAACCAAGGCAACGCTAAAACAAATACTGCAACAGCAATCATTGGGATAAACAAGTTAAGCTCACCACCAAATGCATAAGCTAGAAAGAGTGCAAAAGCAATCAAACGACCCTTCAATATACTAAGGGGCTTAGCATGGTAATCAAAACCAACCTGATCAATCTGTGTGTGATGGTAAAAGTATTTTTTACGACGTACTTTCGCCCAGGCAGAATATATCCCCAAGGTTAGTAATGACAGTAAAAGGTTGACAATCCAAATACCAAAATACTCAGATGCCTTGCCTGTAAATTCTACTTGTGTTGTTTTTATGTCGCTCATAACACTCCCTTATTGTTTGTTTTTTTAAGCGCAATCAATTTAACCACATTTAGAGCAATTAAACGATAACCGCATTATTGTAGTGAATACAAGCTGATAAAATGTCAGCTTTACATTAAGTTGATAATATCTGCCACGCAAAGTGACTTATCAAACCCAATGACCAGCAAAGCACAATCTATACCATCAAACAAATTCGGCAGTCTATGGATGCTGCTTGCAGCGCTATGTTTTGCGATTATGGGTGCACTTGTGAAAGTCGGCTCACACAAATTCTCAAGTGCAGAGCTCGTTTTTTATCGTTCGCTTTTTGGTTTCTTGTTCATTTTTATCACTGTTTACGTTAAGCGCCTGCCTATTCAAACCAAGCATCTGAAAAAACAACTTTCACGCGCTGTGCTCGGCTTTGTAGCTTTACTGATGTTTTTCTATGCAATAGCGCACCTACCCTTGGCTACAGCTATAACGCTTAATTACACGTCACCGCTATTTCTTGCTGCTTTTATGCCGTTTATGTTACATGAACAACCTAAGCGGATACTTTATCTCGCATTAGCAATTAGCTTCGTTGGTGTGGTCATATTATTAAAACCAAGCTTTGCTTCAAAAGATATTGTTGCTGGCTTAATGGGGCTGTGTTCAGGCATGGGGGCGGGCCTTGCTTATCTTCATGTCAAACAATTAGGAAACTTAAAAGAGCCTGATTGGCGCACAGTGTTTTACTTCACATTTATATCCACCATTGGCGCAAGTATTTGGATGTTGTTTGACAAAATTTCACCCATTGGGTGGCAAGATTTGTCAGTATTGATTGGCTTAGGTGCATCTGCCACCATCGCGCAGCTCGCGCTCACACGCGCATACCGCACAGGAAAAACATTGAGTGCAGCTAGCCTCAGTTATGCAACAGTCGTATTTTCCAGCTTGTTTGGCGTGTTGTTCTGGGGCGAACACCTGACACCTTCCACATGGATAGCCATAGGACTCATTGTCACAGGTGGGTTGATTAGCATTTATGCCACGCAATCAAACTGATCGTAAATTTCTATCTTTGTAAATCAAAAAAGACTAGACATGACAAATAGTTAGCAGTAATCTGGACTTTCGCCATTAAAATTACAGGATTAGTTTTAATGATTAAACTTGTTATAATTTTTAGTTATATTATAAGAAGCAATTCTGCACGATATCTCGTTATCAGTGTTAGTACGCTACTGTTGACTGGCTGCCTAGGGGGCACAATTGCGCAACAAATAGCGCGCTCTATTGCCACTAGCGTTGCCGATAACGCAATCGCAAATGCGATGGATGTCAACGAAGACACTCCAGCACAACCTAAGCAAAGCATTGCGCTGGCAAATAGACGGCCCAGCGACTTAGCATTAGCAATCAGCCGAACCAGTTTCAAGAAAGCAGAAACGCAATCACATAAAAATGCAGTAGAAGCTAATGAGAAAAAATTACTGATGATCAAATCAAGCGCATTGGTACATGTCAAAATTTTCAATATAGTGATTGGAAAAGAGAAAAACACTTACTTTGAGCGAGCGAGAATAGTTGGTGCACTTAATTTGCCACAGCCAGAAGAATGGCATCTTTGGCAAGTAGCAAGTGGTGAAATTATTGAAAACGAAACACCCATTACGTTTATTGTTCCACCAACACTAGGCAAGCCTGTTAGTGGGTCAACG
>JBFIDU010000063.1:0-8787 GCA_041603755.1 Methylophilaceae bacterium | reverse complement strand
GTAGTAAAGTTTGACAGATGAAAACAAGTCAGTAGAGAGAACACCAGTCGTCGGGATTCAACAATTAAATCTTAGCTACGATAAAGTACAAGACCGTTTATTGTTCAGAGTAGGGCTGAGTGACAATACAGAGGTTGCATTATGGTTTACCTATCGCTTTTCTCGAGAGTTGTGGGCAGCATTGAATGAGGAAGCGCATTTGCCAGTTGCCGAAGCGTTTAAAACGGCCGAAGTAACAAGCGCTGTGCAGCAGTTCCAACAAGAAGTCGAGGCAACAGAAGCATTGGCAAAAATGGATTTCCAAACTGAATACCAATCTCGTGAAAAATTACGTAATGATCAAGTGATGTTGGCTACTGGCTTTAAATTATCTGATGATGCTAAACACTTGGATATCGAATGTTTGGAAGGTGTTGCGGTCAATATTAACCTTACACCAGAACTTCTTTTGGCTATTTGCAGTATGTTACAGTTAGCAGCCAAAGAAGCCAGTTGGGATATGAAAATGGCTGTGCCAGCTTACGTGATGGATGAGTCATCCGTATCTAAAGTACTACATTAAAGGATTTGTATTGATGGAATACACGCAGTTAGGGAATACCGATATATCAGTATCGAAAGTATGTCTTGGTACGATGACATTTGGAGACCAAAATACTGAAGCTGAGGCGCATGAGCAATTAGATTATGCGTTAGCGCAAGGTGTCAATTTTATTGATACTGCAGAGATGTATCCAGTTCCACCAAAAGCGGAAACGTTTACCCGCACAGAGACAATCATTGGCCCTTGGCTGAAAAAGCAAGCCAGGGACAAGATTATTTTGGGAAGTAAAGTAGCAGGACGTAACCGTTATATGCCATGGATACGCAATGGCGACGACTCTCTAACTCCCGCCAATATCCGCAGTGCCATCGAAGATTCACTTAAACGCTTGCAGACAGATTATTTGGATATCTACCAAATCCATTGGCCCGAGCGAAATGTGCCTTTGTTTGGGCAGTACCAGTTTGACCCTGCACTTGAGTTTGATGATGAGGGTAACGAAAAAGATTGGGTGAGCATACAAACGCAACTAGAAACATTGGCAGTATTAATTAAAGAAGGCAAAGTGCGCGCGATAGGCATCTCTAACGAAACGCCATGGGGTGTGATGGAGTTTTGTCGTATTGCCAATGAATTCAATTTGCCGCGCATTGCCAGCATTCAAAATTGTTATAACCTAATGAACCGAGGCATGGAGTTTGGCTTAACAGAGGTGTTATATCGCGAGAATATTAGTTTGCTGGCATATTCACCACTGGCATTTGGGCATCTTACTGCGAAGTACATTGATGACCCACAAGCAAAAGGGCGTGTAACGCAATTTTTGGGTTATGCGCAACGCTATAAAAAACCAAATGTTATGCCAGCAGTGGCGGCATATGCCAAGTTAGCTCGCGCAAATGGCCTAACGCCGACACAAATGGCATTGAGCTATGTCTATCATCGTTGGTTTGTCACCAGTACCATTATTGGTGCGACAAGTATGGTGCAACTAAAAGAGAATATTGACGCTTATCAAACGGTATTAAGTGATGAATTGATTGATGGTATTGAACAGATTCATCTAACGATGATGAATCCTGCACCATAGTCATTAGGCGCTTGTATCAGGAGCGCTTGCCTCTATTTTTGATTAAACCAAATAGAACAAATCCAATGCCAATAGCTAAACCTGATAAGACGATGCTTGCCATGTGCATTTTGATAAAAGCAATGCTACTAAAGTAATAGCCAAGTAACATCAGCAAAAGGACCCACTGTATGGCGCCGATGGTTGAATAGACTAAGTATTGATGATGGTTCATTTTTGTGATGCCTGCCAATAATGGAGCAAAGGTGCGCACCATGGCGATAAACGGTGAGATCATTAACGTGAGCTGACCATATTTAGCATAAAACTTCCTTGTTTTATTCAGCGCCTTGTCATTAAGCCATGGATGATTGACTTGCAGGCTCTTGTTGTGAGCGATCTTATTGCCAAATAGGTTGCCAATGCGATAACTAACAAGGTTGCCTAGAATGGCTCCGCCGAGTAGCGCAGCAATAGTTGATGGAATGCTTAACGAGCCGATGCTGCAAAACGAGCCAGCAACAAAAATAAGTGGGTTGCCAGGTAAGAAGAAAAGCGGAAAGATGCCAATCTCTAAAAACACAATCGAAAATAATAATAGGTATACCAAATTGCCATGCATGCCAATAAATACGGCGATTTGCGTATCCAGATGCATGAGTAAGTTTAATATTTCCATAACGTCCATTAATCGGCCTGATATTTTGCTGTAGTATAACAGTGGTTAAACTGTAAAGAGTAAATTTGAAAGCAGACTTAAATCTGCCCAGAACGCAAAATGTAAACGCATGAACAACCAAGATCTATTGAAAAGAAGTTTAAAAGCCGTTTGGCACCCGTGTACACAAATGAAACGACACGAAAAAGTGCCACTAATCCCTATGCAAAGGGGTGATGGGGTCTGGTTGTACGATACCGATAATAAACGTTATCTGGATGCAGTGAGCTCTTGGTGGGTGAATCTGTTTGGTCACAATAACCCTGTAATTAAAGATGCGATTAAACAACAACTAGATAAACTTGAGCATGTGATGCTGGCTGGATTTACGCATGCACCAGTGGTTGAATTATCAGAGAAGCTATCTCAGCTAACAGGTTTAGGGCATGCGTTTTATGCCAGCGATGGTGCTAGTGCCACGGAAATTGCGTTAAAAATGAGCTTTCATTATTGGCGAAATGCAGATCATCCGAAAAAGTCTAAGTTTATTAGCCTACAAAATAGTTATCACGGTGAAACACTGGGTGCATTGGGTGTAACAGATGTTGCTATTTTTAAAGATACTTATGCGCCGCTACTCATGCAATCTGTGCAAATGCCAAGTCCAGACTTTAGGTTGGCTGAGGCAGGCGAATCAGCTGAAGAGTTCGCATTACGTTGTGCACAATCTTTAGAAGACTATATTGCCACAAATCATGAAGAGTTGGCTGCTTTTATTGTAGAACCTTTAATACAATGTGCTGCTGGGATGGGTATGTATCATGAGATATATCTCAAGCGTGCGCGTGAAATATGTGATGAATATAGTGTGCACTTAATTGCGGATGAAATAGCCGTAGGCTTTGGACGTTCTGGAACGATGTTTGCCTGTGAGCAAGCCAAGATCAGGCCTGACTTTATTTGTTTATCAAAAGGCATTTCAGGCGGGTATTTACCATTATCTACTGTGCTAACAACTGATGCCGTATATGCAGCATTTTATGATGACAAGACAACAAAAGGATTTTTACATAGTCATAGTTATACGGGAAATCCGTTAGCTTGCGCCGCTGCGCTCGCAACACTGAACATATTTGAAAGCGATAATATTTTGACTGCAAATGTAGAAAAGTCCGCCTATATCAGAGAGAAAATGCAAGCGCTTACTAACCTTCCTATCCTTAATTTAAGGCAAAAAGGCATGATTGCTGCATTTGATGTGGATGTGGAGGATCACGCCTTTCCAACGACTTTTTATCAGCACGCTTTAAAACACGGTTTACTGTTGAGGCCCATCGGGAATACCATTTATTTTATGCCGCCATATGTCATTAAAGAGGCTGAAATAGATTTTATGATCCAATCAACGAAGTTATCAATACAGCAATCCTTATGAAAAAGCTGCTCATTATTTTTACTTTGTTAAGCATCACTAGCTTAGTGCAAGCTGAGGTTCCTACGCCCGTGGCAGACGCACTGAAAAAAGCAGGAATTCCTGAATCTAATGCAGCGATGTTTGTTCAGGCTGTGGATGCAAGTCAACCTGAGTTGCGTGTAAATGCAGATAAACAAATGAACCCTGCATCAGTGATGAAGTTAGTGACCACTTATGCTGCATTGGAATTGCTGAAACCAAACTTTCAATGGAAAACAGAGGTGTATCGCAGCGCCATAATGGAAAATGGTGTATTACAAGGCAATCTGATTATTAAAGGTTATGGAGACCCAAGTTTTAAAGAAGAGGATTTTAGGCGATTATTGCTTAGTTTGCGGCAAATGGGATTGAAGGAAATTCAAGGTGATTTGATTATTGATAAAAGTTATTTTGCCACTAACGTCGAAAATCACAAGGTTTTTGATAATGAAAAATGGCGATCATATAACGCACAACCCAGCGCATTCTTGGTGAATGGTAGAAATACCAGCTTTAAGTTTACGGTGCATGATGACAAGGTGAATATTGCGCAAGAAGTTGAGTTGCCTGAGGTCGAAATTGTGAACAATATGCAAGTAGGCAAGGGCAGCTGTGGTAGCTGGCGTAGTCGCTTAAATTATGATGTGAATGCATCCGATACAAAAGCAATTGTGAATTTCACTGGTAATTTTTCGCCTAATTGCGGTGAAAAATATCTAGAGTTGAGCTTGTTTAATGATGAGCATTATGCATTCTTTATGTTTAGAAAGCTTTGGCGTGAGCTGGGTGGCATATTCAATGGAAGCCTAAGAAGTCAAACTGAAATGCCATTACAAGTGGTTAAGCTGGCAGAGCAGGGTTCTAAACCACTGGCGGATATCGTGCGTGATATCAACAAATGGAGTAATAATGTAATGGCTAGACAGCTCTTGTTAACAATAGCCGCTGAACATCATGAGATGCCAGCAAGTGAAGTGAGGGGTATGCTAGCCGTAAAGTCTTGGTTAATGGATAAGGGTAGAAATGCTGATGGAATAGTGATTGAAAATGGATCAGGGCTATCACGAATTGAGCGCGTTACAGCTAATGATTTAGGACAATTGTTGATTGATGCCTACAAGGGCCCAACCATGCCAGAATTAATGTCTTCATTACCTATTCTGTCATTGGATGGCACGCTAATTAGACGGCTCAGAGGTACACCAGTGAGTGCAAAGGCGCATATGAAGACAGGCTCTATTAATGGCGTAAGCGCCATAGCTGGTTATGTGTTAGACGCCAAAAATAGACGAAATGTAGTCGTGATGATCGTTAACCATGCGAAAGCATCTGCAAGCAAACAAGCACAAGACGCCTTGATTAACTGGGTCTATGAACATCCTTGAGTGCTTGCCGCCACTTAGAACTTAATCCATTATGCAGTATCATAATGGATTGAATTCTTATCAATCAAATGAAGGCCATGATGAATAAATCAAAATTACTAATCACAGCTATGTGTTTAATGGCATTAAACGCATGTCAGGCTGAATCAAATAATGCTGCAGAAAACAATAAGGAAACAACAGAAATGACGCAAACGATTACTGAACTTGTTAAAAACGATACTGTTGTCGGAGATGGGCGCGAAGCAGAAATCGGCTTTACTGTGAGTGTGCATTACACGGGTTGGTTGTACGATGAAAATGCACCTGATAAAAAAGGTGAGAAGTTTGATAGTTCATTGGATAGAGGGCAGCCATTTGAGTTTCCACTAGGTGCTGGTCAAGTGATTCAAGGTTGGGATCAAGGTTTTGCAGGGATGAAAATTGGTGGCAAACGTACATTGATTATTCCACCAGATATGGGTTACGGTGCACGTGGTGCGGGTGGTGTGATTCCACCAAATGCCACATTAATCTTCGATGTAGAATTGTTAGACGTTAAATAAAAACACAATCTTCTAAGGGAAGTGAATTGAAAGTAAGAGTGAAATGGATTGAAGGCGTTGCCTTCATGGGTGAATCTGAGACTGGGCATGCAGTCGTATTGGATGGAGCACCAGAAAATGGTGGTCGTAACATTGGTATGCGCCCGATGGAAATGCTACTTATTGGGATGGGTGGTTGCACGTCATTTGATGTAGTAACCATCTTAAAAAAATCTCGCCAACCAGTTGTCGATTGTGTCGCAGAGATCAGTGCTGAACGAGCTGAAGAAATTCCTAAAGTTTTTACGAAGATTCACGTCCATTTTGTTGTGACGGGTAATGAATTGAATGAGAAGCAGGTAGCGCGAGCGGTTTCATTATCAGCTGAAAAATATTGTTCAGCATCTATCATGCTAAGCAAGAGTGTTACCATCACCCATGATTATGAGATTAAACCGCTAGAGGTTGATTAAGCATGCAACAGCCTAAGGGAATGCTTGGAATCAGGCACATTGCCTTATTTGTCAAAGAGCTGGATGTCGCGATTGACTTTTACACACGTATCATGGGCATGGAAATCGAGTGGCAACCAGATGCTGATAATGTTTATATGACTAACGGCGGAGATGTTTTCGCTTTACATCGCGTTGATTACACCCCAGCTGCGCATCAACGGTTAGATCATATTGGCTTTGTGCTTGATCGTATAGAGGCAGTGGATGAATGGTATGATTATTTTGTCGAGGCTGGTGTGCGCATCACGGAAGCACCAAAAACCCATCGTGATGGCTCACGTGGGTTTTATTGTTTGGATAGTGTAGGGCATTTATTGGAGTTGATTTACCATCCTCCGATTGCCAAATTACATAGCTAGACCAGTTAGTTATTCAACTGGAATGATCTTTACCGTTAATGGCTCTTGATCATCAATAACATTAAACAGACGATCAATGTTTGGGTGCTTACCAGGGTGGTCTTCTGCATCAGCGGTATGCTCTGCATATAAAGATAAACCTTCAACAGCAGCATCCACATCAATACTTCCGAACGTTTTATATAGATGATTGTAGACTTTTACTGAACCAGTGCTACCAGGTTTGTTGTGAATAACACCTGCCGGTTCTCCATCTTCATAATATAACTCAATGCGCAAAACATCATCCGCATCATCCAAGTCAAGCAATACATCCTTAAATTTATCCATTTCTTACCTTTAAACGTAATACGCAGTTGTTGTCATTATTTTTGAGGAAACTTTCATCGCCTTTTTAACAGAATCAGGTAATTCAGCTGCGCCTAAATTAACCGCTTCTTGAGCATGAGAGGTTTCATCAATGTGCATTTGCTCAATAATTGCACGTGTTTTTTTATCGTCGCTAGGCAGTTGCGCTAGATGACTGGATAAATGGGCGCTTACTTGTTGCTCAGTTTCAGCCAAGAATCCTAAATTCCACTTATCACCTATTGCGCCTGCAACAGCGCCGACTGTAAAGCTACCAAGATACCAGAGAGGGTTTAACAAACTTTTTCTGCCCCCTAAGGCTTTAATACGCGATTCACACCACGCTAAGTGATCCGTTTCTTCAGCGGCAGCATGTTCTAAAGCCTTGACAATTTGTGGATTGCGCGAAGTGAATGCTTGACCACTGTATAGTGCTTGCGCGCAAACTTCACCAACATGGTTAATTCGCATCAAAGCAATCACTTGATCCTTCTGCGCATCAGTAACGGTATCAACTTCGATGGCAGCATCGGGATGCGCTCGTGTTGCTTTAGCCTCAGTAAATACGGTGCGCAAAGCGGTATCAAATGTATTAATAATATGGTCAATAATCATAGAAATAGTTTAATTTAAAATGCCATTAAAGCAACTGGTTTTATGTATTTTTTTGTAAAAAAAGCCCCACCAAACGCTAGTTAGTGGGGCTTTGTTATTCAGCAAAACTTAAGGCTGTTTCGCTGCCTCGACTTTATCTTCTGGGTCAGCAACAACAGGTAAGCCTTTCAAAACATTCATTGCCTGAACAAACTGTACATCATCTTTTGATGCTGGTTCAATTGGTCCTTTCGGTTCGGCGAATTTCTTTTCTTGCATTTTTTCAATTGCAGCATCTTTAAGCGTATCTTCTTTTTCTAGCACATGATCAGCTTTTTCCGATTTTGTCGGATTGGATAAGTGACCTTTAAGGTCTGCTTCATGCACTTGACTGGAATCATCAGAACCATCACCCACTTTGATGTCAGGGACAATGCCTTTGGCTTGTATCGACCGACCATTAGGGGTGAAGTAGCGTGCTGTAGTCAATTTAATTGCGCTACCATTATTCATCGGCAATATTGTTTGTACAGAACCTTTACCAAAGCTTGTTACGCCCAGAATTGTTGCACGTTTGTGATCTTGCAAAGCACCAGCGACAATCTCGGAAGCTGAGGCTGAGCCTGCATTGAGCAACACAACAATAGGCGTTTCTTTGTAGTCTTCTGGAACATTCCTCAAATAGTCTGGTTTACCACGTCTAGCATAATCTCTTGGATTAGAGGTTAATTTCATTTTTGAGTCTTCTACACGACCTTCTGTGTATACCACCAATTTATCCTTTGGCAAGAATGCCGCTGAAACGCCTACCGCAGCATCCAAGAGTCCGCCTGGGTTGTTACGTAAATCTAATACCAAGCCTTTGAACGGGCCTTTATTCTCTTTTTGTAATGAGATAAGCGCTTTCGCTAAGTCTTCACCCGTATGTTCTTGAAACTGTGTAATGCGGACATAGGCATAGTCTTTTTCGATGTATTTGTTTTTTACACTTTGCGATTTAATAATATCGCGAGTGATTTTAAACGTTAATGGTTGGTCTACATTTTTACGGAGCACCGTTAATGTGATGTCTGTGCCAGGTTTGCCGCGCATGATTTTTACCGCATCATTCAACGTCATGCCACGGACTTGTTCATCATCTAGTTTCATCACTAGGTCACCTGGTTTTAGGCCAACTTTGTATGCTGGGCTATCTTCGATAGGTGAAACCACTTTTACTAAGCCATCTTCCATGGTGACTTCTATGCCAAGCCCACCAAATTCACCCTGTGTGCCAGCTTGTAAATCTTTGTATGCATCCTTATCCATGTAGGCGGAATGTGGATCCAATCCCTGAAG
>JBFIDU010000062.1:0-8845 GCA_041603755.1 Methylophilaceae bacterium | reverse complement strand
TCAGTAAAAAAGAGCCTATTTTAAGGAAACAATAATGGCAGATACTGATTTAGCAATTCAACTTGCTGGATATGCAGAGTGGAGAAAGGCGCTTGTTGATAGCATATGTGACTATCGTAGTTGGTTGAATGAACAAGAGCTGAACGATGCGCAGATTGATCAGCGTATTTCTAATCTACTCGAACGCTTGCGTGAAGATAAATTGAATGTGGCTTTTGTTGCAGAATTTTCGCGTGGTAAATCAGAGTTAATTAATGCCATTTTCTTTGCTGGATACGGTCAAAGGCTGCTTCCATCAAGTGCTGGTCGTACGACAATGTGTCCAACTGAATTGCTCTATGACCCTTCAAAGCCAAGTTCTTTACAGTTGTTACCAATTGATACGCGTGCTTTAGACGCTACGACAACGGAATATAAGCGTTATCCTGAAGAATGGACTGTTGTTGAATTTGACGTTGAGTCAAATGCAAGTATGGCAAAAGCATTTGAGCAGGTGAGTCAAACCAAACGTGTCACGGTAGAGGAAGCGGAAAAATTTGGGCTATTTGACCCGAACAGTAGTGATGACGCAATGAGCGTGAACAAAGATGGTTCAATTGACATTCCATGCTGGCGTTATGCTGTTATTAATTTCCCTCACCCATTGCTTGAGCAAGGACTGGTGATATTAGATACCCCGGGTTTGAATGCGATTGGTACAGAGCCAGAGCTTACATTGAATATGTTGCCTAATGCGCATGCGGTGTTATTCATTTTGGCAGCTGATACAGGTGTGACTAAATCGGAAATTGATGTTTGGCGTCAATATATCAGTGGTACGCGCTGGAAACAAAAAGGGCGCATGGCTGTATTGAACAAGATTGACGGTCTGTGGGATGAGCTCAAATCTGAGGTTGAGGTAGAAAAAGAAATCGCTAAACAGGTGAGAACAACCGCGGAGTTGTTAAATCTAGATGAAGCGCATATTTTCCCAACGTCTGCACAAAAAGGCTTGTTAGGTAAAATAAACAATAATCAAGCTTTGGTTGAACAAAGTCGACTGCTTGAACTTGAAAAAGCACTCTCAGAAGAGCTTATTCCTTCTAAAAAAGAAATTGTGCATGACAACACCAAAAATGAGATTGAAGATCTGATTGGTAATTCCAATATGATTCTAGAGTCTCGTGTCTCAGGTGTGATTGATCAACTTGAAGAGCTTCGCGGACTTCGTGGTAAGAACGAAGACGTTGTTGAGCACATGATGAACAAAGTTAAACAAGATAAAGAAAACTTTGAAAAAGGCTTGCAACGCTTTCAGGCGCTAAGAAGCGTGTTTTCACAGCAAACCAATAAATTATTCACATTGCTTGGTATGGAAGCGTTAAAGTTAAAAGTACACAATACGCGTGAGACGATGGTGAATGCGAAATTCACAAAAACCATGCGTGATGCTATGGATGGTTTTTTTGAAGAATTAAAAGTACGTCTGGTTTCCTCTGACGAGCAAATTGATGAAATCAAGAAAATGATGGATGTCATGTATGACAAGTTCTCAAAAGAGCATGGCTTACGTAAAACAGAACCACCTGCGTTTTCAACGTTACGTTATCAAAAAGAGTTAGCAAAACTTGAGCGTGCTTACAAAGAACAGTTTAATACTGCTTTTAATATGATAGCCAATGAAAAAATGACGCTGACAACGAAATTCTTCGAAACATTAGCTAGTCGTGTGGTGCATGTGTACGAAGTGGCGAATCGTGATGTTGAAAACTGGCTCAAAGCGGTTATTTCGCCAATGGAGTCTCAAGTACGCGAACATCAGTTGCAATTACGTCGTCGCCTAGAAAGCATTAAACGTATCTATAAAGCAACCGATACTTTAGAAGACCGTATTCTTGAACTTGAAAACATTGAGAAAAGCATACGCGCACAAATGGATGATTTGCAAATATTAAAACAACATATGAGCAATGCCCTTGAATTTGAGGGGTCAGATAGCGCGGAAGCAGCGTAAGTCTTTTCAGTTAGAAAAAAATAGCCGCATCATGCGGCTATTTTTGTTTTTACAGCTGTAAGAGTTAGTTAGCAGTCAGCATTAGTTTTTTAACGTTTTGCATGGCTTTTTGTTCAATTTGACGAATACGTTCAGCAGAAACGCCAAATTCGCTGGCTAAATCATGCAAAGTGCTATTGTTTTTCTCATTCAACCAACGTGCTTCTATAATACGTCTACTTCTTTCATCCAAGCTGCTTAGTGCACTCATCAATGCAGTTGATTGAAGCTGTTCATCTTGTTCTGCTTCTAAATATGCAGAAGGTTCTAGTGTTTCAGCTTCTAAATGCGCCATTGGATTATATGATTCTTCTCCGTCGGCATCATGTTGAATATCAATAGACATTTCCTGACCGTTTAGACGATATTCCATCTCTGTCACATCTTCTGGCTTAACATTAAGCTCGTGCGCAATATCATTAACTTCATCTGGGCTCAGCGAATTTGAGTCTTTCTTCATGCTACGTAAATTGAAAAAGAGTTTACGTTGTGCTTTTGTTGTTGCTGTTTTAACAAGGCGCCAGTTACGAATCACATATTCATGAATTTCTGCTTTAATCCAATGAATAGCAAATGAAACGAGGCGCACACCACGTTCTGGATCAAAGCGTTTAACAGCTTTCATCAGACCTATGTTGCCTTCTTGAATTAAATCTAATTGAGGTAAACCATAACCAATGTAGCCACGTGCGATTTTTGCGACAAGGCGTAAGTGCGAAACAATCAATTTTTGCGCCGCTTCTAAATCGTTGTGATTTTTCAGGCGCATCGCATAGTCATACTCTTCCTCTGCGCTGAGCATAGGAAAGGCTTTGATAGTACGCATATAATGGTCATAGCTATCAATAGACGAAATCGATGGTAATGTTAAAGCGGTTATAATCGTTCTCCTTTTAAAATTACAATGCTATTTTAGCACTCTTGTTATGAGAGTGCTAGTTATGAAAAAAGTTGCAAAAAACGTTTAATTAATCGATTTAAAAAGAGATTTTGACACGGCAAGATAAGCAGATAGCAAGCCGATTATCATTGCAGTTAAGCAGGTCGTTAGAAAGACATTAAAATCAGGAAGATGTAAGCTAAATTGCGTTTGATATTCACTGGCAAGCGCACTAATTGACTGGTTAAATAACAATATAACACCACTCGATATCAGTAATGCAAATACCCCACCGATCATGCCATATGCTGCACCAGCATATAAAAATGGTCTGCGGATAAAGCTTTTGGTCGCACCGATTAATTGGCTTACTTCAATTTCTTCCTGCTGCGTTAATATTTGCATGCGAATTGTGTTGCCAATCACGGCAAATACGGCAAACCCAAGTAAGATGACCAACACAAGCATGGCTTTTTTTCCAATTGTTAGCAAGTAGTTTAATCGTTTAAGCCAGGCATTATCAATTTGTACTTCAGCAACACCATCAATAGTACGCAATTGCTCAGTAAGAGCGGATATAGACTGAGAATCAAGTGTTGATAATTGAATGAAAAAGGCATCTGGTAAAGGGTTATAATCCAGACCAGCTAAAATATTTTGATTGGCTGTTGTTTGCGCTAATTGTTCTAATGCTTTTTCTTTTGGGACGAAGGTAAAGCTTTCAATTGTTGTGTGACTAGCCAGAATATTGTGTATGCTGTCACGCACGGTGTTATCAATATCGGACTCAAGAAAGATATTAATATTTGATTCGCTTTTTAGGGAACTTGTTACGCCGCTGAAACTATCTAGTACTAGATAAACAATTACTGGTAATGCCAAACTAACTGCTATTGCAAGTGAAATAAAGAGCGTGCTGAGTAGGTTATGCCGAAACCGTGAAAGCACTAATCTTAATGCCTGAGTTTGCTGTATCAGCCAAGCGCTCATGCTGAGACCTCTGGTTGAGTTAGTATGCCATGGTCTAGATGTAATATTTTGTGTTGTTTTCGCGCGGCACCCAAAGCATCATGTGTTGCAATAATGACTGTTGCTCCCACTTGTTGGAAAGCATTAAATAAGTCCAAGATATCAGATGCATAGTTTTTATCTAGGTTGCCAGTTGGTTCATCGGCGATGAGGATAGCAGGCCTTGAGACAACAGCCCGCGCTATTGCTAAGCGTTGTTGCTCACCACCTGACAGTGTAATTGGCATGGCTTTTTCCTTGTTCAGCAAACCAACTTTATCTAGTGCTGCACGAATACGCTTGCTAGCATCTTCGCCTGTTATGCCGTTAATTGATAATGGTAATGCGACATTGTGATAACAGTTACGATCGTACAGTAATTTATGGTCTTGAAATACAAGGCCGAATTTACGTCGTATATAGGGTAGTGCTGAGGCACGAAGTTTACTAACGTTTTGATTGTTAATCAGTACAGTTCCGCTTGTTGGTCGCTCTATGGCAGCAATCATTTTTAACAGTGTACTTTTACCGGCGCCAGAGTGACCAGTGACATAAACCATTTCACCTTGTTCAATCGTAAAGCTTGCATTACTGAGCGCTTCTTGGCTCCCAGGGTAACGTTTTGTCACATTGTCTAAAACAATCATAGGGTGTTAGCGCTTCTTCTTTTAACTAAGTTAATATGATAGTTTAACTGTCAAACAGTGCATTGACAAAATCATTTGCTTTGAAAGGGCGTAAGTCATCAATGGCTTCCCCCACACCAATAAATCGGATGGGGATTGGACGCTCTTCAGCAATCGCTGCAATGACGCCACCTTTAGCACTGCCGTCCAATTTACTTAAGATTAAACCAGTAACGGATAAAGCATCATCAAACGCCTTTACTTGGCTGACTGCATTCTGGCCTGTGTTAGCATCCAGTACTAACATGACTTCATGCGGTGCGCCTGTAAGGGCTTTATTAATTACTCGTTTAACTTTTGCAATTTCATCCATCAAGTGCATTTGTGTCGGCAGTCGACCGGCTGTGTCAGCGATGACAATGTCAATTTTCTTAGCGATTGCAGAGTTAACTGCATCAAAAATAACGGCTGCTGCATCAGCACCTTCCGAAGTAACAACATGCACATTGTTTCGCTCACCCCACACTTGCAACTGCTCTCTTGCAGCTGCTCTAAAAGTATCACCAGCTGCAATCAAGACTGATTTTCCTTGTGCTTGAAAAAGCTTGGCTAATTTGCCAATAGAGGTCGTTTTCCCTGCGCCGTTGACACCTGCTAGCATGATGACAAAAGGTTGGTGATTATTAATTTCTAAGGCTACTTCCAGCGGACTTAATATAGACAAGAGCTCAGCCTTTAATGCTTCCTTGAGTGCAGATGTATCTTCTAAACGTTCTTTCTTAACGCGGGCTTTCAGTGCGTCAAGCAGTTTTTGGGTTGCTGCCACGCCTATATCAGAGGTCAGTAGGATCGTCTCTAATTCTTCATAGGTGTCTTCATCAATCTTTCCGCCACTGAACAGCCCACTTAATTGGCCACCTAGTTGCTGCCGTGTCTTACTCAGGCCTCTTTTTAAGCGCTCAGCCAGACTCAACTTTTCAGCTTCTACAACAGGTGGGGTGGCTAAAGTTTTTTGTTCTTCCACCTCAGTTGTTTGAGGCTCAACTTTCGACTTTTGTTCTGTGTCAGGTGTTTTGTATTTTTTGAAAAAATCAAACATAAATGCTATTTTCTGATGTTTTGCTCATGAGTAAGCCAAATTCACAGGCTTAATAATCTTACAGATACTATGATTATAGGTGATTTGTATCAAAATTAGTGTAAATTAGATGTATTGAAAGCGTTTGGCAAAGCATCTGGCAGTGAACTTGCCATGAGTGTTGTTGGTCAGAAAGCAGTACTTAGATATTAGTCATAGACTAAAAACGCTTAAATCCCCTTTAAGAAGCTTGGAGAAAAATAAATTGTTAATTAGAACGTTGTGTTTTTTGTTATTGGCAATGGCAAGCACTGCCTTTGCTGAAGAGCCAGTGCAAGAGTTTGAGTTGGACAATGGTCTGAAATTAATTGTCAAAGAGGATCATCGCTCTCCTGTTGTTGTGTCGCAGGTTTGGTATAGAGCCGGTAGTATGGATGAGGTGAATGGTAAAACAGGTGTGGCGCATGTGTTGGAACACATGATGTTTAAAGGCACAAAATCTATAGAACCTGGACAATTTTCGCGTTTAATCGCAGAGGTAGGTGGAAAAGAGAATGCATTTACAGGCGCAGACTACACCTGCTATTTTCAGCAACTTGAAAAGTCACACTTACCACTTTCATTTAAGTTAGAAGCCGACCGAATGGCTAACCTAGTGATTACAGATGAAGAATTTGCCAAAGAAATTAAAGTTGTGATGGAAGAGAGACGTTGGCGAACGGACGACAAGCCGCAATCTCGCGTGAATGAGCAATTCCAATCAATGGCTTTCCGTGCGCATCCTTACGGACGCTCAGTGATTGGATTTATGAATGATTTAGAAAACATGACAGCTGATGATGCCCGTGAATGGTATCAACATTGGTACGCACCCAATAACGCGATTGTAGTGGTTGTTGGTGATGTCCAAGCTAAGGAAGTGTTCGCTTTGGCGAAGAAATATTTTGGCCCGCTGAAAGCGCGCAAATTGCCAGAGCGCAAACCACAGGTTGAACCTGAACAAATGGGAGAACGAAGAGCTGTTGTGAAAGCACCAGGTAAACTTCCATTTATCATTATGGGATTTCATACGCCTACCTTATCTAGTCAATCAGAAGGAACAGAAAATAATTGGGAACCTTATGCATTGGATGTATTGGCTGGTGTGCTGAGTGGAAATAAATCAGCAAGACTTAATCAACGATTGGTACGAGAGACCGCTTTGGCTGTAAGTGTCGGTGCTGGTTATGATAGCGCAACCAGAGGAAGGTTGTCATTGTTTGAATTGGTAGGCACGCCTTCACAGGATAAAACAGTGAAAGAGCTCGAGGAAGCACTATTAGCTGAGATTGAAAAAATTAAAAATGACGGTGTAACGCAAACTGAATTAGATCGCGTTAAGGCTGCTGTCATTGCAGCAGATGTTTACGAGCGAGACTCCATGTTTTACCAAGGGATGCAGATAGGGCAGTTAGAAACGATGGGCTATAACTGGCGTATATCAAAAACGTATCCGGAAAAACTGAAGGCCGTGACATCGGAACAGATTCAAGCTGTCGCAAAAAAATATCTAAACAGAGACAATATGACTGTTGCAACACTTGACCCACAACCAATAGATCCAGACGCTGAACCAGCAGGACAGCCACATATTCATTGATTGTAATTTAAAGCAGCATATTTTGATAGTGTGTAGTTGAGTGAGTGCTTTAGCATTAGTGGGAAGTGATTTTTAGGAATTATTATAAGGTTACAGAATGAAAACAATCCGTATTTTTATTTTATTAGTATGTAGTTTCGTTATTTTTAACAGTCATGCAGCAGTGAAAATTGAGCATTGGCAGACGAGTGAGGGGAGCGATGTTTATTTTGTTGAGAATCATGACTTACCCATTCTAGATATGAGTGTCGGATTTCCTGCAGGTGCTGCACGTAACACAAAAGCCACAGCAGGATTGGCGGGCGTAACAAGACATATGATGAGTCTTGGCGCTGCTGGTATGAATGAAGAGGATATTACGAATGCGTTTGCGGATATAGGTGCTGAATTTGGCGGTTCTTTAGATGCGGATCAAGCTGCATTCACGCTCAGGACATTAACGAGTGAAAAAGATAAAGCAATATCCGTGTTTAATAAGATCTTGCACAAACCTGACTTTCCAATTGCAGTGCTAGCGCGTGAAAAGACGCGGATCATTGCTGGTTTGCAAGAAGCCGCCACGCAACCAGAAAGCATTGCCAATAAGGCATTTATGCAAGCGCTATATGGTGCTCATCCCTACGGCTTGCCCGAAGAAGGTGAGGAAGAAACGATTAACGCCATTAAACAACAAGCGATGCGCGATTTTTATAAACAGTATTACAGCGCAAAAAGTGCAACTATTGTACTGATTGGTGATATTACAAAATCAGAAGCGCAGACAATTGCAAACAAAGTAGCTTCTGGATTACCGCAAACGCCTGCTGTAAAAGCTTTACCAGCTGTCAATTTGCCGGTGGCAGCAAATGAACAAAAGATTCCACATCCAGCCAGTCAAGCGCACATCCTTTTAGGTTACCCAGGGGTAAAACGAGGCGATGTAGATTATTTCCCACTTTATGTGGGTAATTATATTCTCGGTGGTGGTGGATTTGTGTCGCGACTAACAGAAGAGGTTCGTGAAAAACGAGGACTAGTTTATAGCGTTTACAGCTATTTCATCCCGATGTCTCAGTTAGGTCCATTCCAAATTGGCTTGCAAACTAAAAAAGAGCAGGCGAGTGAAGCATTAAAAGTTGTGAATGATACGCTCAAAGACTTTGTTAAAAATGGTATTACAGATGAAGAGCTAGAAGCGGCTAAATCAAATATTACGGGTGGCTTCCCTATGCGTTTAGATAGTAATAAAGAAATAATGGGCTATGTTGCAATGATTGGTTTTTACAAATTGCCACTTACCTATTTAGATGACTTCAACCAAGAAGTAAATAAAGTGACGGCAGCACAAATTAAAGATGCATTCAATCGTCGATTAAATTTATCGCACTTTACTGCTGTTATTGTTGGTGCAAGTGATTAGTAGGTGTTTCTGCTGCTTTTTTTTTCGATGTTTTGTTATTAATGCAGCAAGTGTGGCACTTGCTGCAGGCAGAAATACCCATAAGAGTTCTGAGTAAATAACTCTCAATCCCCATTCACTAAAAAACGCTGATATGCTGACGGGTGAGACTTCAATTGGCCTAAAAGGTAAGAAGTAACGATG
>JBFIDU010000061.1:0-8975 GCA_041603755.1 Methylophilaceae bacterium | reverse complement strand
TCTAAATCAGAAACTGCTGTACCGAGTTTTACATCCCAATTAACCAATCGTTTGCCACGATAGATCAAGCCTTCGTTATACAAACGCACGAAGGTTTCTGTCACCACTTTATTCAGACCGGAATCCATCGTGAAACGCTCACGCGACCAGTCAGGTGAAGTCCCTAATCGACGCATTTGCTTGGTAATCGTACCGCCTGAGTATTCTTTCCATTCCCAGACTTTCTCAAGGAATTTTTCACGCCCTAAATCATGACGGGATACCCCTTGGGCATCTAGCTGACGCTCCACCACAATTTGTGTCGCAATGCCGGCATGGTCAGTACCTGGCTGCCATAAAGTGTTGTCACCACGCATGCGATGATAGCGCGTAAGTGCATCCATTAATGTCTGATTAAAACCATGCCCCATGTGCAAAGTGCCAGTCACATTCGGTGGTGGTAATAAAATACAAAAATTGTCTTTTACGTCAGGATTAATGCCAGCAGCATAAAACCCTTGTCCCTCCCAATAGGCATACCATTTACTTTCAATGGCATTGGGATCAAAAGGTTTATCTAGTGCGTTTTCTGGGGTTTGTGTCGTTGTATTCATATGCGCGTGATTTTACCACAGACATCGCTAAGCAAAGCTTGATTAGAGGAAGCGTAACGCGATTAATATGCTTGTTAATACAGCAAGATGCAGCATAACCCAATGTTGATGACGCTTCCGCAGATAGTCTGGCGACATCCCAGATAATAGATAAAGCTGCCCATTGGTCGGCGCTGATATCTCAAAGCTTCCAGTATGCGCTTTATGCAGCGCTGCACTCATCACCTCTTCTCGTGCCTGTGCACGTGCTTGTTCCCATTCTTCTTGGTCAATTTCACCATTTCGGTCTAAATCGAACCGATGGAGCATTTTGCTTGGGTTTAATTTCCATTCACTAATGACCTTTGCCATATGCTTGTTCACTTCCTTTTCACTGGTGAAATGATGACGCGTGTCTAAATGACCGATTAAATATAGCGGCTTTTGCTCGGGCAAATAAGCCTCTACATAACGATGATTATGTTTATAACTGGTTTTCTTCAACATATGAATTACCTCTGCGCCCTGTGGGTTCACAGTGCATGTGTCAGTTTCATCAGTTAATTGAAATACAGTATTACTTTGTTTGTAATCGACTAGTCGCCAAAAGTTTTGATGGTCTTTTGCAAACGCCCAAGAGCGATACCATACACAGGGCAGACCATGCAAAGGTGTTTTAATTGGTTTCATCGTCGTTGCTATTCCATTAAGCTCAACGTAGCCTTGCGCAGCGCCTGCAATTGTAGATACAGGCGCTTTGGCGATTGCCAAATATCGCCAAAAGTTAAACGCAAATGCAAATAGTGCCAACAAACTTAAGACAAAGAGCGATTGTTGAATGATGTGTGTTGACAGCTGATCAATAAAAAACAAGCCTGCTAATAGCAGGCCTAAGTAAATGCCACTTGTGAGTAAATTCACATAATGGCTTGTCCAGTGTTTAAACATTTAGCTACTGAACCGCTCGTTTACATCGATATCTTTGAGTTCTGCAGAAGCAAACTTCAGCAAATTTAACCCATTAAAACCTGTTAACCTAGCCACAATTAAGTCTGGAAATTGTTGCACACGTACATTGTTCACGTTAACACTGTCGTTATAAAATTCTCTTCTATCTGCAATCGCATTTTCTAGGCCTGTGATTCTCGTCTGCAACGATTTAAAACTTTGATCTGCTTTTAAGTCTGGATAGTTTTCAGCCAATGCAAATAAGCTCCCCAAACTACCTTGTAAGGCAGATTCTGCGGCTGCTAGGCCAACTATATCTTGATGTTCTCGCGCACTATCCACGCCTGAACGGGCTTTTATTACTTTCTCTAATGTTTCTTGCTCATGCTTCATGTAAGCTTTGCAGGTATCAATTAATTTCGGTAACTCATCATTCCTTTGTTTGAGCAAAACATCGATATTAGCCCAAGCTTTACTCACATTATTTTTAATCGTGACTAAACTGTTATAAGTAAATACAAAGTAGATAATGATTACAGCTAATATAATTAATAACTCCATCTTCTCTTAGCTCCTAAATTTCTTTGGGTTGTATTGTGATTTCATCTCCGAACATCTCTTGACCAACTTTGCTCCAATAACGAGAGTATCGTTTCAAGCGTTTTTCACTAATTTCTGCATCTGTAAATGGCACCTCTGCTTGCCACTGCACTTTAAATGGTTCCAACAGCTGCTTAATTTCTAAATTCGGTGTGTTTTGTGTCGTTAACTGTCCGACACCGCGTTCTTCCAACACTTGAAAGGTATCACCAAGCCACACTTCCACCCCCGATAACTCATTTAAACAATCAGCGACAAACTGTATACGCTTGAGTGGCCATTTGCCATGCAGTAAATCATCAAATACAAAGAATTTCGGTAATGAGTTTTTCATTAATGGATTTGCGGCGGACAGCATTTCATCATGTACAAACACCGCTTTTGCCGACTTTGTAGAATACTTTACCGCTGGAGGTTTTGTGATTTTCCTTGGCAATAGCGGCTCAAAATCACCCTCTGGAAATAGCTTGGCTTCAAGCATTTCAACACTTGCATCAAATGGACAACTCACAGTGCAATTTGCACAGTGCTTTTCACCTGTATGCCGCGCTAAAACATCTTTATTGAAGAAGTACGGTTGATTACTAAACGTTGAAGCAACCCATTGCCAAGATAAATGATTAGATGCTTTATCGCCATCCAATAAATAATGTTCAAACCAATCTGCTGCTTCACGCCAGTCAACTTTCAACCAATGCACGATATAGGCAGCAAACCATTTACGCGCATGGTTATGCACATAACCATCGTTCATTAAGTCTCTGACAAAAGAATCCATACAAGGTAAACCAGTAATCATCTGCCGCACATAATCTGGTAGCGGTTTGTCACTAATAGGGACTTTTGACTCTTCCAAATTATTCAGTATGCCATTACCTTCTTTATACCAAACGCGCCGCCAATAATCGCGTCTAGCCAATTCATAAATGAATTTTTCTGAGGCGATACCATATTGATTACGTAGCTTATCTGCTGCCTCTTTTAATGTCAGACAGCCATGTCGAAAATACGGTGACAATCTACTGACAGCGCCATTTAGAAAATCACGATTCCGTTTATAAGCCTCTAGATTCAGGCTGTTAAGACGCTTGACCGCCTCGTTCCTTCCACCAGCCCACTCATCGCTTAAATGCGAACCAGCAGCTTGCGGGAACATCCTTTTTATGTACTGTAAGCGCTCAGCCCTGTCACGCGGCAACGCAAGTTTATATGTTTTTCCCATAGCGTGTTTTTTTTAAAGTCTTCTATTAGTTTACACTTATTTCATACTCTTAAACTTTTACAATGACAATAACGTGTAAGATTATTAATATTAACAAAAAAAAGTGCTAAGATACGCAACAAATGACCACCTTTAAGAGGTTTTTATGATAGAAGCAATGTGGGTATGGGGTGCATTGGGACTCATCCTTTTGTCCGTAGAAATGGCAATCGGTACTTTTGATATCTTATGGTTTGGTGTTGCTGCAATATTTGTTGCAGTCATGATGTGGCTTTTCCCAAACACACCTCAAGCCATTCAATACACTATTTTTGCAGCACTTTCTTTAACTTCACTCGCGGTTTGGCGTCTCTATTATAAAAAAACAGAAACACACTCTCGCGTCGGTCAGTCTCAAGGACTGGAAATCGGAAGAACCGGAACCGTTATTGAAGCATGTAGCCAGCATCAAAATGGGAAAATTCGTTTTTCACAGGGACTCATGGGCGCACGCGAATGGACTGCTGTCTCTGATCAAGAGATAGCTGTTGGAACAGAAGCTACCGTCATTGCCGTTGAAGGCAATGCGCTACGAATCAATGCTGTTTAATATCAATTCATAAGGAAAACATCATGACAGAAGTCAGTATCGTACTCATATTTCTAGCGATTATTGCGATTTTTAAGGGTGTGCGCATTGTGCCGCAAGGTGAAGAGTGGGTTGTGGAAAGACTAGGAAAGTTTGCAGGTATTATTACGCCAGGATTGCATGTGATTAATCCGATACTGAGTAAAGTAAGCTATAAAGTAACCACCAAAGATATTATTTTAGAAATCCCAGAACAAGAAGTCATCACTTCAGACAATGCCGTGATATTGGCAAATGCAGTCGCCTTTATCAAGGTAACTAACATTGAACGGGCTGTCTATGGTATCGAAAATTTCCGTGAAGCTATGCGTAATATGGTGCAAACCAACTTACGTTCTATTATCGGTGGTATGGAGCTTAATCATGCGCTCACTTCACGTGAACGCATTAAAACTGAGCTAAAAAATGCAGTTGCAGATGAAGCCTTAGATTGGGGTATCACAGTAAAATCCGTCGAAATTCAGGACATTAAACCATCGATTAAGATGCAAGATGCGATGGAAAAACAAGCAGCAGCCGAACGCGAACGCGTCGCTGTGGTAACAGAAGCAGAAGGTGCTAAACAAGCATTGATTTTAAACGCGGAAGCGCGTCTGGAAGCCGCTCGTAAAGATGCAGAGGCACAAATGGTTGGGGCTAAGGCATCTGCAGAATCAATCAAATTTATTACAGAATCTGCAAAAGAAAATATTGAATCTGCTAACTTCCTTTTAGGCGATCGCTATATTCAGGCTTTACAAAGAATGTCGAGTTCAGGCAATAGTAAAATTGTGGTCATGCCAGGCGACTTAATCGGCGCGGTTAAAAACCTAGTCGGTGGCAAGTAAGTACCCTTCCTAACCTTCCCCCACAAGGGGAAGGATGCTCAGTTGCCGCAAACGCGGCATGCAGCATCTTTAACGAATTTAATGGTTCGCCACTCCGCACTTAAAGCGTCCAACATTAATAATCGCCCTTCTAGGGTCTCACCAATATTAATCAAACACTTTAGCGCTTCTGCTGCTTGCGCAGTACCAATCATGCCTACCAATGGCGAAAAAACACCATTTTCTGCACAACGCTGCTCTTGATTATCATCACTCTCAGGAAACAAACAACTATAGCAAGGCGTATTTGCATGCCTAAAATCAAACACAGTTATTTGCCCCTCAAAACGCACCGCTGCACCAGACACCAATGGTTTCTTTTCCGCATAACAAATTCGGTTTAACGCATAACGTGTAGCAAAGTTATCCGAGCAATCAATAACAACATCGGCAGAATTAACTAAAGCCACCATCTGCTCCTCTGTCGATTTTTGTTTAATCGTTTTAACATCGACTTCTGGGTTAATCTCATACAATGCCTCTTGGGCAGATACTGCCTTATTGATACCAACTGATTGCGTTGTATGAATAATTTGACGCTGTAAATTGGTTAAGTCTACCTCGTCATAATCACAAATGGTTAATTGCCCTACCCCGCTCGCTGCAAGATAAAGTGCAACTGGTGAACCTAAACCACCAGCCCCAACAATTAAAGCATGACTCTGCGTAAGTTTTTCTTGCCCTGCATATTCAATTTGTGGCAACAGAATATGACGGCTATAACGCAGTAGTTGATTGTCGTTCATTAATGTATTTGCCCAGCTTCAATCATCGCGTTGTATAACACATAAGGCGAAAGCCAACTCACAATATGATCATATTCACCGTTAGGCACACCTGTGGCTGTAGGCGTATGACTGACAAAATCATTATCAATATCCAGGTTTTCTGCTTCATCCAATCCACCGCTAGGCTCACCACCCGTTGGCCCTAATGAATAGATTACAATAGGCGCGTTCGTAATAAGACTGACTGCACAAGTATTTGATGAACAAACGCGTAGATTTGGAGTGAGGGCAGCAATACCGACAGTATCCATCCCATTAGTGGTAGTAAATGCATTTGCATTTGCATCAGTAACTGCATAACGAATACGATTATTCCATGCGTCTAAGGCAAATCCTTGTTCATCTGTAGGTTGTATGCCCAAAGTTATTGCAGGTAAGAACCCAACCATCAACACACAAGCACCGCTTCCTGTTGGGTTTGACGAACCAGTATCATCTGGAAAAGCGCCACCGTTATTTGTAGCAGGGCAAGGTAGGCGACCATTAGTTTGGGCAAAGCCAATTATTGCTTTCTTGGCGTTTTCTAATGTTCTTTGTGTTTCCAGCTGGAAAGAAACATCACGCTGCGCTTTTAATGGTAGTAGAAAAGCTGTAATTAAAAAGCCGAGTATCACTAACACAACAGCCATTTCAACCAGCGTAAAACCAAGTTGTCTATGAATGATTTTCATATTATGGTGCAACAATAAACATTTGGTCATTATAATTATTTGTAAGCGGGGTACCAACTGCATCGAAAACTAAGTCATTACTAGTCTGCCTATTAATATTTTCTGTACTGTCCAAATAATCTGATAATGAAGTACTTGGTCTATTCTGCATTGGTGAAATTGCATTCCCTGTCGATATAACTAATGCATTTACATTTATTATGCTGCCTACAGTTAATTTTTCACTGCTTCCTATGCAACCACGTTTAACAAACGTGCAATCTGAAGATAGCGTATAAAAGATTAACTTCTCCCAATCGTTTTCATCAAACCATGTTGGTATAAGTGGTGCAGTCAACGCAGGTGTACTACATGCTGACTCTAATGGTACTTGCCCGAACATTTGGTTTTCTATACAAGCCTTACCATTTATTAACTCCACAGCTGCATATGGATAATATCTATTTAGTGGGTTTGGATCGCTATTTACGTAATATGCGTTAAGACTTGCTACCACTTGTCTTGCAACACGCTTCTCTAGGGCGACCATTAACTCATCGATAGTGATGTAGACCAACTGATCGTTAAATAAATATGGTCGAGTATAACTCGCATCATCTTCACTGACCTTATCCATGGGCGCACCCATAATGAAATCCTCATCAGGTGCGTCGTAATTGCTATTAGAGTATGTGATACCATTTTTTTGAAACGTATCAAGGTATTGATCACTGGTCGCATTCAATGAGCGGCTCTGGTTACTAAGTGCCTCTCCTGGGGCTATGATTACTACCGCTACACGATCAGAGACTAGATTACCATTATTATCAAGCACCCTTAGCCAGGTTGCAGAATGCATTGTGTCTGAATTAATCACTGGATCTGACAACTGTCCACCTGTTGGTGCATAATTATGCATTAGGTTTGGTGAAACTGCATACCAAAGCCTATTTCCATATCCATCATCGACCTCGGTAGCTAAGCCTTCATTCACGCTAAAGCCGATACAACCTGTTGACCCATACATAGGCAATTGACCAATTAACAAAGATTGATTATTAATTGGGTTGCTACCAGAACAATCACTTTTGCCATCATATCCACCCGCATCAGTTCCTCTATCGGGATAAGGCATCTGACCTGGATAATCTCTATTGGCGACTGCCCATGCAAGTAGCGCCTTTTTAGCAATATTTAGATTTTTTGTTACTAATTGCTGATGTTCGAGCCGAATATTTTCAGCACTCATTTCTTTCAAAATATAAGATGTAAACGCAATAGCTAAAATAAACACAATGATAATTAATGCTGCACCATTTTGCCTAATTCGATTGGAAAACCTCACATTAGTCATCACCTATCGTGCCTGAACTTTTACTGATACTGTAACTGGGTGATTTACGTACGCGATTATTTTTAGGTTCATACACCTGACCAGCTTTTAAACTTAAACGCTTACCGTTGGCAGGAATTCTAATTGGGACAGCATTATTGTTTTTAGTCAAATCACCGACTTGTACATCCTGATTGCCAGAATTTTCTTGCAGCGCTTCACCATTGATCCATACTGTTCCATCTTTACCATCACTGCGCTTTACATAGCCTTGCACATTAATGGCATTAGGTAATTCAACTGGCTTACTTTCGATAACAGTTGCTTCTACAATGGTTTCTACGGGTTGATTTTTTTGTTGCTCTCTTAATCGGTCTAGTTGCTCACGCTCTGCTGACGTAGAAAATAATCTATCTAACGCATCATCTGCGTAAACTGGCTGCATCATTTGTAAGCTTACAATAATAGCCAAAATCAAGCGTTTCATTACAAACCTTTTCCTAACTCAGGATCTCGTAATGTTATCCAATCTATTTCGCAGACTGCTTTCAAATTAGCAGTCATTTTTTTACTGTCGATGTCTGCGCCGATTGGTCTAGTTATTTCACATTCCCGCACCAAGAATGGTGGTGTTTCTTGATGCAAATCTTCTATCAAATGAATAAGGTCACCCTCATGCAACATATCCAACTTTAACTCCATGACAGAGCGATTAATAATATGATTACCTGCATTGGTGATAAAACTTGGCTGGTATCTTTCTTGTTGCCCAATACTATAGTCGATGCTGAAGAGATTGTATTGCCCGTGAATTTGCCTTAGGCGCTCAATCCATTCTATTCTTCGCTCTTCACCAATAAATCCCTGCGCTAGCAAGCGGTTATACTCCGGTAAATATTTAATGATCGTTTCTTTTTCTTGGCCTGATGATTCAAATTTCTGACGCGCTTGGTTATACAAACTCTGTTCTACCTGCAGCGCTTGCTTTTCTTCTGTACGATACTGGTCTGCAAAGCTTGCGAGCAACCCAGCTGCAATCATTGCCAAGCCGAGACCTAGAATAGGAAATCTTAATTGTCGCCAATCTTTTTGCGTCAAAGTCATTCTAATGACTCACTTTCTTCAGACTTTAACACCACTTTTAATTTAAATATTGCTGGTGTTCTTTGCGCTGTATTTTCGTCACGTGTGCTACCTTGTAAGTTTGCTAGCGAACTGACATTGACTGGCTCTTGCAAGATTTTTACTTGTTCAACAGATGGGTTTGCTCTTAATTGGTTAGCAAATCGACTCGCGCTTGCTAATGCTGCTCGGTAATCGCCTTTAAAACGTCTTATTTCAGCATTGATAAAACCAATTTGTCTTAGT
>JBFIDU010000060.1:0-9052 GCA_041603755.1 Methylophilaceae bacterium | reverse complement strand
TAACGCAACACCTGAACTAAAAGACCGCTGTATCGTGCTGAATGGCGTTTCAAAAGCTTATTCTATGTCGGGTTGGCGTATTGGTTACGCTGCTGGCCCTGCTTATATCATCAATGCGATGGGCATACTACAAAGCCAATCAACCAGCAACCCTACTTCTATCTCACAAGTGGCAGCACAAGCAGCACTAGAGGGCTCGCAAGACTGTATTACACCTATGGTAGATGCATTTAGAGCGCGGCATGAATATGTAGTGAATCGCTTTAATGCTATGCCAGGTGTAAGCTGTTTAAAAGCCGGTGGTGCTTTCTATGCATTCCCAGATGCACGAGAAGCAATTAACAACTTACTCAAAGCAGGCAAGATTGCTGAAGCCACTGATATGGCATTTGCTGAATACTTATTAGAGCAGTTTGATGTTGCCGTGGTACCAGGTTCAGCTTTTGGCGCTGAAGGCTACTTCCGTGTTTCCTTTGCCACCTCAATGGAAAACTTGCAAACAGCGCTAGACCGTATCGAAAAAGCGCTTAGCTAGTAGCATTGAAATTGTTTATATAAAAAATGCGTTCAAGTTATTGACCAACAGGCCTATAGACAGTATCATCACGCCTTCGTTGGTACAGCAACAAAGCTAACACCTCGATTCCCCAATAGCTCAGTTGGTAGAGCAACGGACTGTTAATCCGTGTGTCCCTGGTTCGAGCCCAGGTTGGGGAGCCATGAATAACCAAGGCTAGCTAATTATAGGCTAGCCTTTTTCAATTTAAAATGACTGACTCCTATGTGGGACAAAGCGGACTGTCAGATTCGGCTAGTCAACTTCCGTTGTGGGCCCTAAGCGGACATTAGCAGATTATCTGAATTTACAACTAATTAAATACTTTAGTTTAACCACGCGGGTATACCCTGTTTGAAATCAGCACTCATCCTGAACGCATAGCAAGCGCCAAAGCCTTCATTGTACAAGGGTTGGCTGAAGGCAAACTGTAACCGCTGGTGGTCAAAACCTTTCCACTTGCGCAGATTGTCGAAGCACACTGCTATATGGAATCCAACTAGCAAATTGGGAAGATTGTGCTGACTGTTTAGCCGCTATTACCATCTGCATAGGCGGCTTTGAAACTTTCACGGGCTTGCCATCTGCGCCAAAAATAATCGAGGTACTCAAAACGCTCATCGAGCGGCGTTTGATTGGTCGGAAATTTGGAAAATGCAATGGCCGTGCACAAGGTAATGTCAGCAAAAGTTGGCTCCTTGCCGCCTAGCAGCCATTCGCGACCATCGGCCAGATGCTGATTAACCAGGCTGGCATGCGCCAATGCTTCTTTGCGGCAATGTTCGCCCCATTGCGGGTTGCTGGTAAGTTCTATCTTCAGCCCCAGCCCTTGATGCATCACATGGAACATGGTGACGATACGGTACAGGATATGCACAAAAATACGGTTATCCCACATGTCATCCTGGCCCTGCTCCAAAGGCGTTTCACCCATTATTTTGCGACCCGGAAACAAATGATCCAGATATCTGGCAATCCCGCTGGATTCTGATAAGAATGTACCGTCACCAAGTGCCAGGGTCGGCGTTTCGCCCCATGGATTCATTTTCAGGTGCGGCCATTTACGCTGTTCACCGCCTGGCGCCATGTCATAAATGACTTCTTCGATGTGTTGACTAATGTCCTTCTCGTGGATGAACAAACGCAAGCGCTGCGGGTTGGGAAATGCCGAGGGCGAGGTATACAGACGTAGTTTAGTATTCATGTTGAGAATCATCCTAAGATAAGTGTAACGTCAATATTGCCGCGGGTAGCATTGGAATATGGACAGACTTCGTGCGCTTCATGTATCAGGGCTTCGGCTTTAGCGCGGTCCATGCCAGGTACGCTGATGCTCAGGGCAACATCAACATTAAAACCTTTGGCCCCATTCGTGCGCGTTCCGAAATCCACACTGGCATTGATAGATGTATCAGCAGGCAAGGCCACTTTTTGCGTTCCTGCGACAAACTTTAAGGCACCTATGAAGCATGAGGCATAACCCGCAGCGAATAGCTGCTCTGGATTAGTGCCATTACCGTTGCCGCCCATTTCCTTGGGTGGATTAAGTTTGACATCGAGTTTACTGTCATCGGATTTCACAATGCCGTCGCGACCCCCGCTGGCCATCGCGTGGGCGGTATAAATAATTTTTTCCAGAGCCATGATTAAGTCCTTAGATTGATAAGTAAAAAAGTAGTTAAACGCCGTGGTTTTTCAACCAATCTTGTGTCAGCTTCCAAGCGTATTGCGCTGCGGTTTTGTTATAAGTTGGGCGATAGTCTGCATTGAAGCCATGATTCACATTGGGGAATACCACGATTTCTGAACCGCTGCCTGACTTTTCCAGCCCAGCCTGCATTTGTTCAATGATCTCAGGTTTTATAAACGCATCTATACTTGCATAAAGTCCCAGCACAGGCACTTTCAAGGTCTGCGCAATATCAATAGGATCATTAGCCTTTATCTCGGATTTCATGCCGTTGAGCAGGCCATAATAAGCAACTGCCGCTTTAACCGATGGATTATGCACGGCGTATAACCACACAGCACGGCCACCCCAGCAATAACCGACGGTGCCCAGTTTGGCCAAGTCGCCCTTGCCGGAGGATTTCACATATGCCAAAGTTGCATCAAGGTCGGCAAGCACCTGCGCATCGGGAACCTTGCTAACAACTTTGCTTAATATTTCGCCTACATCCGTCATTTGTGACACATCGCCCTGGCGCGCAAACAGCTCGGGGGCAATCGCCATGTAGCCCAGTTTGGCGAAGCGCCTGCACATATCCTTGATATGCTCATGTACGCCAAAGATTTCTTGGATTACCAAAATGACCGGGAAATCTTTGCCAGCGCTGGGCATGGCACGGTAGGCGGGGATGTGACCATCCGCAACCGGCACACTGACTTCCCCCGCCACCAAGCCATGCGTATCTGTGGTAATGGCTTGGGCCAGTACCGGCTTGGAAGCAATGGCAAAGCCCACGGCCAGAGATGTCATCATAAAGGCACGGCGCGAAAACCCGCTCTGACTCGCGGTGGCTGATTCATCTGATTCCTGATCTGCCGCATTAAAATCGAGCGGCTGCAATCCATAAGTTTTTATATCCATAGCTAACCTCAGTAAAAATATTGTTAAATTAGGGGTTTAAATGTTTGCAGGGTTTAATGCTTTCCAAGCGAAGCCCTGAGCTTGATCAACTGATGATGCAGTGATTGCATTTCAGGCAATGAACAGCCGGTATTGCAAGAAACCTGAATCGGGACTTGCAATGCTTGGTCGCGCAGCTTTTTGCCTGCCGATGTCAGCGTCACAATCACTCGCCGCTCGTCATCTAGCGCTCTTTTCTTCGAGATAAAATCCAGCTTTTCCAAGCGCTTTAATAACGGCGTCAAGGTGCCCGAATCCAGAAACAGGCGTTGCCCCAAAGCATTCACGGTGAGTGCGTCCTGCTCCCAAAGCACAAGCAAAACTAGATATTGCGGGTAGGTCAGCTTGAGCTGCGCCAGCAAAGGTTTATAAACCTTGGTCATGCTGAGCGATGCCGAGTAGAGCGCAAAGCATAGTTGCTGATCGAGATTTAGCAGTACGTCATCCGGTAATCCGGCTAAAGGAGAGTTTGAAGTGGGTACCATGGTTATATGGTTGCACACAATTAAATATTACACAATCTATTTTATTCAATATTGTTCGACTTTTATGGAAAGTGTAGATTTGCATTCAAAACTGACGTTATTTAGCGATGGTCGGTGACCAAAATATTTTTTGGCAACTGAAATGTACGCATAGCATATACCAAGGGAAACAAGTGAAATAAGTACTCATCAGGCAGCTTTGGGTCGGCTGTTGTCTGTGACTTGTTGAAATTTAATGTCAGCTAAGGAGATGTTTTCTGTCATTAAGTGATTATAAGCAAAGGACTCAGATGGGCCGATAGCAGTCAATTGCCTACTAAAACTGACCGTCAGCTTTGGGGATTTAGCTGTCGATAAGAATATGACAAATCCAGTTCTCAGTTTTGTCCGAGTTGGTGAGCCAAATAAGTCAAAAAGGCACTTTTCAGTGTCTTTCTTAAGCTCCTAGATTCTATAATGAACCCCATTAACAACTAAGTATGTTCAAGTTATCTCTATGATAAAGGTGGCTGTATATAATTTATCAGATACTTAGCCTCACCCATTCAGCAAATAAATAACGTTATCATGTAAAAATTAGATGTGCGTATAAAGTCATACTGTTTAGAAGAGTTTATAGCTGGCAAAATTGAATGAGATAAATGACGATTAGTACTAGGTATGAATTTTAGGATATACCCTAACAAGCAATATTCGAGGACCTTTCAATTTTTTGACAACCACATCAAAATGATTAAACTCGATTTTCTGACCTACATATGGAAAAGCTCCTAGTTTCCACATTATTAGCCCACCAACTGTATCTGCTTCTGGTGACTGAATATCAATTTCTAAAATACGCTCGAGGGTAATGATAGGAAGATTACCCTTGCCTAAAAGAGAACCATCATCTAGCTTCATCCATTCTCTTCGTGACTGCCTAAACTCATCACGTATCTCGCCAACTAATTCAGAAAGCATATTATCAAGAGTAATGAAACCTATAGGAGGTGAGCCTTGATATCCCACTATTGAGTAGTGAGGTGATCCTTCCTGAAATCGTCTAAATAATTCTGTTGCAGGAGTGTCTGGATTTACCAGATCCACTGGTCGAATCAATTGTTTAATATCCAAATCGGTATTTTTCCTTAAAGCTAAGAAAATATCTTTAATATGAATTACACCTAAAACATGATTGTTTTTGTCTATAAATGGATAACGGCTATACCGATATTGTGAAATCCGGTCCAGATTAGTTTCGAGAGCATCTTCCTCAGACATTACAATTGCTTCATGGAATGGTGTCATCATGTCGGAAACATAAAGTTCACGAAATTCAATTGCTTGCGCAAGTACGCGCCATTCAGCTCGACTAAATTTATCGTTAGGGTTAGCGCTTCTTAATATGAGTTTTAGTTCATCTAATGAGTAGTGACTGTCATGCCCATCGCTATATTCTAGATTTAGGAAGTTGAGTACTTTGTTAGCGCTCTTGTTCAATAGCCAGATAGCTGGATACATCAGCCAGTAAAAACCATATAATGGAACTGAGGTCCACAATCCGATGCGTTCTGATGTTCTAATGGCCATACTTTTAGGTACAAGCTCACCAATCACGATATGCAAGTAAGAGATGCTGAAAAATGCAATAAAAAAGGCAATCCCATGTATCAAGTTAGGGCTGGTAAAACCGATACTTGCCAATATAGGCTCAAGTACAGCAGCAAATGCTGGCTCGCCTATCCAACCTAAGCCTAGGGAGGCTAATGTAATACCCAGCTGACATGCAGATAGATAAGCATCAAGATCGCTATGCACTTTGACTAGCATACGTCCACGCCAGCCAAGATTTCTAGCAATTGCACGAACTCTTGTTGACCGTATTTTGACAAGGCTGAATTCAGCTGCCACGAAAAAACCATTGAGAAGAACTAATATCATAGCGATGAAAATCAGTAAAATATCATTACTCATATAATTAAAGATTCCAAGGCTAGCTTTTATAAGTTCTTATAAGTTCTTATAAGTGTCTATGGTGATATTGTCCAAAAT
This sequence comes from Methylophilaceae bacterium, assembly GCA_041603755.1. Classification (GTDB taxonomy): domain Bacteria; phylum Pseudomonadota; class Gammaproteobacteria; order Burkholderiales; family Methylophilaceae. Next base: position 3,351 of record JBFIDU010000060.1, on the reverse strand, counting down.
AGCTGGATGGTTAATATTTCTATTGTAGGTAGTTTCTTAATAAAAATAAAAAAAGATACAATCATGTTCATTGAATATAATCTTCAAAAGATTGAAATGTTTGTGAAACTAATCCAATTTTTCAGGTCTCGTTTAAATACTCATCAAACGAGCTTGAGGAGTATCATAATAAACGATATGTTAATTATGGGAACGGCGATTAATTTAACTGCCTCTTCACTCGCTTTGACTGTAATGATACAAACAGATAACGCAATTTTAACTACCCTGATTCATACATTACCCTTACCTTATAATATATTTCTTGTAATAGCTGTATCGCGTCGTGAATGTGAACATAAGTCACTTTTGATATCAATTGCTGCATTATGGTTTATGCTAATGATCATTTTTTAATTAGGCTAATAATTAGTTATCCATCAATCGAAAAAAAATAACTATTCAAATCATCTGTTCCTTCATTTTAAGCGTTTTACACGATAAAAAACTTCGAGTTCTAGGACTTATTCTAACTATTAAGTTGATTTAGTGTTTTTCCTCAGACAAAACACTTATGTATGAAACTTAACATTTTGAGTTATATTATAGTAAGATTTCATTCAAATATATGGTTTCAATTAGTCTTTTCAATATAGATTCCCAAAATTAGTATTAAAACTCTTTCATTAGAAAGCGTAAATCATTCTTAAGCCATATTGCTTTTCTGATTTTCGTTGACTATTTAATCTTGATAGCCCTACTCCTGATTGAATGGTTACATTACTGTTTATATCGTAATGTACCTGTGGTGTAAATCTATAACGCCATTGACCTTTAGAGCTAACTTCGTGGTTTAACTCTAAACCAAATGTGTATCTGGGTGATAAATCATAAAATACACTATTATTGATTAAACCCACATGTTTATTGTTGCTACCAAACTCAGTATTTCTAAGTCCGAGCATATTTAATGTACTCCACTTCCCGCTCAATCGAATGCCATTTATATACAAAACATCTGAGGAATACTTTCCAGTTTGCCTATTTTTTTTCCCAATAATTTGCCAACCTTGGATAATATTTGGATTATTAAAGTTGTTAGATAAAGTACCTTGCAGTGCCACTTTTAAGTCAGTAATTTTGGAGTTTTCAGATGGAAGTTCAAATTCAATCGCTAGCCCATCAGAAATTGCATATTCAATTTCTGGTGCCCATTCTATGGGCCCATTATCAATATTCTGTTGAGCAAGCATATTAATTTCAAGCTCACCTTTTTTTGCGCCAAGAGGCCTTACTAAATCAAATAATAATGGTTCGGGAATATGTGGATTACCACTACTCAATGCTGCAGAGCCTTCACTAAAATCTGCGAATGCTGGTGTTGCTAAGATAATAAAAAAATAGAAAAGAAAGTACTTCGTAAATTTCATAGTATTTGGATTTATAATAATTTAACGTCTGTAGATATAAATTATTAAATTTAATAAGCAAGTATCTTAATAAAAAATAATTGACCTGTTAAATTGCTATTTGTTCAAAATATCTCAATGATTTTAAAAGAAACTTTAAATTTAGATACCTACAAGAATCTGACTTCTTTCTCTTGAGATTTAGCTTTTGATTATGTTTATAATAAATCAGTTTTACTTCTATCCTGATTGGTGAGCCAGTTAATGTTAAAGGCTAACTTATAAACAAGTTAGCCTTTTCATTTTTTATCTTAGTAAAAGATAATCAAAACGCTATGTTTGATCTATATCTTCTTAATTTTGTTTAAGAATAAATGATTATTTGTAACTCAATTAATGCTTATCTATTCCCAAACGCAGTGCATTACTAATCACAGAAACAGAGCTTAAACTCATTGCTAATGCTGCAATCATTGGTGAAAGTAACAAACCAGTGAAAGGGTATAACAAGCCTGCAGCAAGTGGAACGCCTAAGGCATTATAAATAAACGCAAACGTTAAGTTCTGCTTCATATTGGTGATAGTTTTCTCAGAAATTTCGCGAGCTTGTGCTATTCCACGCAAATCACCTTTTACTAACGTAACCTGTGCACTATTCATAGCAACATCAGTTCCTGTACCCATTGCAATCCCAATATCAGCTTTAGCCAATGCAGGCGCATCATTGATACCGTCACCAGCCATTGCTACAAAGCGACCTTCATTTTGTAACCCCTCTACAAGTGCCAGCTTATCAGCAGGCTTTACGTCCCCATGATATTCATCAACACCAAGTTTAGACGCTACTTCTTTTGCCGTAACAACACCATCACCAGTAGCCATAATTATGCGTATATCAAATGATTGTAAAGTTTTAATTGCATCGGCAGTAGTTTCCTTAATAGGATCTGAAACAGAGAGTATCCCAGCTAGTTTTTCATCTACAGCAAGATACATGACGCTTGCCCCTGTTCGGCGTAAATCCTCTGCTTGTTCTTTTAACGAGTCAATTGAAATGTTTAGTTGAGACATTAACGCTGTATTGCCTAGTGCTAACCGTCTTCCTTTGACGCTTCCTCTTACACCAATTCCTGTGTTAGATTCGAAGGCTTCTACTGGGTCAAGCGCCAAGTCTTGTTCGCGCGCAGCCGTAACAATTGCATCTGCAAGGGGGTGTTCGCTACCTTGGTCTAAGCTCGCTGCTAGTTGCAATACTTCACTGTCACTAAAATCAGGATTAACAACCACACGATTGAATTTTGGTTTTCCTTCTGTCAGCGTTCCAGTCTTATCTACAATAAGCGTATCTACTTTGCGGAAGTTTTCAATAGCGGCCGCATCACGGAATAACACACCTTTTGTTGCTGCTTTACCTGTCGCTACCATAATAGACATGGGAGTGGCCAAACCAAGGGCACAAGGACAAGCAATAATTAACACTGCTACTGCATTAATTAAACCATAAACCCAGCTAGGATCTGGCCCATAAATGCCCCAGATAATAAAAGTTAGCAAAGCAACGCCAACTACAGTAACAACGAAATACCCTGCTACTTGATCAGCCATTCTTTGCATTGGTGCTTTAGAGCGTTGGGCGTTAATTACCATCTGAACAATACTAGATAACATTGTTTGGGAACCAACTTTCTCAGCTTCCATTGTCAATGCACCATTTGTATTGAGTGTAGCCCCTATTAATTGATCACCTATTTTTTTACTAACAGGCAAAGGTTCTCCAGTAAGCATTGATTCATCCACAGCACTACTGCCACCAATGACCTTTCCATCAACAGGTACTTTTTCACCTGGTCTTACTCTAAGTTTATCTCCAACGTGTACATGTGTAAGAGGAACATCTTCTTCTGATCCATCAGTATTAATTCTGCGCGCCGTCTTTGGCGATAAACCAAGTAAAGACTTTATC
>JBFIDU010000059.1:0-9107 GCA_041603755.1 Methylophilaceae bacterium | reverse complement strand
GAAGCAGGGCGTATGATTCAATTTCTCTCTATCGCATTAATTGGGGCAAGAGTTGTTTTGGCAGAACAATTATTTGTAGCAATAGGAAAGCCTAAGCTATCAGTACCAATGAATGTTATACAACTGATTGTATTATTTGCTGGCGTCCCCCCAGCCTATGAATACTATGGAATCTATGGCGCAATATTAGTGATAGCGTTTACGGTACTGTTAACATTACCTGTTATTTGGTATTTTTTAAGTCGATATGGTGTGTTAAATTGGAAGAAAGAATTAATGACCTTGCCTGCGCTTCCCTTAGGTTATGGAGCCTCGGTCTTATTTGTTGTACTATACGAATATATTAAATCAAGTTTAGGCTTAAGTTAGTTAGGAACTAAATGGCTGAAGAGAAAAGAAAAAAAGAATCCGTTGCAGCAATTGTATTGGCATTTTCCAGAGCTGAAGAATTAAAAAATGTCGTGCACAACCTTAAAAATCAAACACAAAAAATTGATGAAATCATTGTGGTTTTTCAAGGGACTAGCCCTGAAATTTTAGCTTGGCTTAAAGCACAAACTGGCATCACACTTGTCCATCAAGGAAACCTTGGTACTGCTGGGGGGTTTACCTCAGCAATTAAACTGGCCATACAAAAAGGACATGATTGGACATGGCTATTTGACGATGACGCAGTCCCAGAGTTAAATGCATTTGAAGAGATGGCAAAATCTAAACATTTTGACTCTCAAAAAACAGGTTACCTGGCATCTGTTGTCGTTAGACCAGACCGTAGTGTTTATATGTCGCCTGTAGCAGTCGAACACAACTTGTGGTATGACACTGTCTTAGATGAGGCATGTGTGCCAGTGATGTCTGCAACTTGGATAGGTTGCTTGATTTCGATGCAGTCAATCAGAGATTTTGGTCTCCCGATGGAAGCTTATTTTATGTATGACGAAGATGCTGAATATACGGCTCGCGTTTCGCGGCAACGTGCAAGTTATTGTGTCTTAAAAAGTATAACAGTACACCATCAAAAGGGATATTTTGATCCTTTTAACAACAAGGTTGATATGTTTAAGCATGGACTGTATGTCAGAAATCACTTTGCCACGATCAGATTGGAGCCTAAGCCATTGTGGAAAAAACTATTAAAGATATGGTATTGGTTTTTTAAAAACGCAATAGAAATTGTCACAGGTAAAGTACCATTTAAGACAATTGTTCCGTTATTTAAAGGTCTCCTGTTCTTTAGACCCAAAATCCAATATTTAGATCAGTAAAATTACCCAGATAATTAATGATGAGTTTTACAGTGAGCCTATAAGTATGCGTGTTGCATCATTTTTCCCTGTCCACTTCTCCAATAGCGGAATTGGTTATTGCGCTATAGAGATTATTGAAGCAATGGAAGCAAATGGTGTAGCAGGTTCAATCATGGCGACTGCATCTAATCCAGATTTTAACTATCGTTTTTACCAAGATGCTATTCCTTCAATCTTAAACCCTTTTATTTACAGACTGTTAACACAAAATGCTAGAAATAGAATTGCTGAGTGGCGGTTTTTGAATTCATTGGATACACAGGAATTTGTTCAGTTTTGGTCTTCCGAAGTATCGCTTTCATTATATGAAAAAGTAAGAGAAAGAGGACACCGCATTATTATTGAACAAGTTAACACCTCTAAAGTGTTCAGAAAAGAGATTTTAGATGCTGAATATGCTCGTCTTGGCCTTACATATAAAGATAGCGAGTCAGCGCAAGCAATTGCAAATGAAATCACTACTTTTGAGCAAGCGAGCTTTGTATATTCATGTAGCCCAGCCGTTAAAAAATCTCTGAACGTTGCTGGAGTTCCCGATGAAAAATTAATTCATACAAGTTATGGTTTAAGAGAGAGTGATATTCTCTCCCCAAAATGTCTTGAAGATAGATCTACACATAAAGATTTTACGGCCATATTTGTTGGATCTATTGGTGTCCGCAAGGGTGCACATTTGCTTGTAAAATATTGGTGCGAATCGAAAATTAAAGGTAAATTAAAGTTAGTTGGCAATATCGATGAAGATATTAAACCAATTCTCAAGCCTTATTTGGATAGAGATGATATTGAGCATGTGCCTTTTGTAAAAGATTTACGCGATATTTACCGTGAAGCAGATGTATTTGTGTTGCCCACATTAGAAGAAGGCAGCCCTTTAGTCACTTATTTAGCGCTAGGTGCTGGATTGCCATCAATCGTATCTCCAATGGGCAGTGGCGGTCTTATTGAGGATGGTGTTGAAGGCACTGTTATTGAACCACATGATGCAGATGGTTGGATGCTGGCATTGCAACAATTATCAAAAGACCCTGAATTGCGTATGCAATTAGGCCAGAATGCTTATAAGAAAGCACCTAATTACTTATGGTCAGAAGTCGGACGAAAGCGCGCTCAGGCATTACTAGCAAGAGCTTAGTCAAATCTTAAACACCTCCTCACCAACTACAGCTTGCTTTGCCATATAAGGCAGAATATAGTTGTATTCAACATTATCACAAATAATTTTCAAATAGCTGCTTTCGGGCGATTATTCAAGTATATTAAGACCCATGACCAAACATAAAAATTCAAGACGCAATAATGACCCTTACGCCAAACGCGAAGCATCACAATATGAAACACCATTGCCAAGCAGAGAACTTATTTTAAAAATACTCACTGAACAGGGTGTGCCGATGGCAATTGAGCCATTATATGAAATACTGGAAATTGCAGAAGACGAGCATGAGATTTTTTCGCGGCGCATCAACGCAATGGAACGTGATGGTCAAATCATGCGTAACCGTAAAGGCTTATTGTGCTTGCCAGAAAAAATAGAGGCAATAGCAGGAGTTGTGCAGGGACACCCGGATGGTTTTGGATTTCTAGTACCAGATGATAAAGAAAAACATCCTGATGATTTGTTCCTCTCTAACAAAGAAATGCAACAAGTTATGCATGGTGATCGTGCCATGGTACGAGTCTCCGGTCTTGATCGTAAAGGACGACCAGAAGGTAAAATAGTCGAAGTGCTAGAGCGCGCAAACGACACAATTGTTGGGCGCGTTATGCAAGGTCATGGCGTGACTATTGTGGCAGCTGAAGATAAACGCATTAATCAAGATATTTTGATCCCATATCATCTAGACATGGGTGCTAAAGTTGGACAAGTTGTGGTTGTCCAAATGACAGAGCAGCCATCTAAACATGCGCATCCAATGGGAAAAATTGTTCAGATACTGGGTAACTACGCTGATAGCGGCATGGAAATAGAAATTGCCTTGCGTAAACACAAATTACCACACCAATTCTCACCTGCCGCTATTGCGCAAGCCGAGGCAATTCCAAAAACAGTTCAACCTTCTGATTATAAAGGTCGTATTGATTTACGTGCTTTACCTTTGATTACGATAGATGGTGAGACAGCACGTGACTTTGATGATGCAGTTTACGCAGAGCCTAAAGGCGCTGGATGGCGCTTAGTGGTTGCTATTGCCGATGTCAGTCATTATGTAAGACCTAATGATCCATTAGATAAAGATGCATTTGAGCGTGGAAACTCCATCTACTTTCCAAGACGTGTAATACCTATGTTGCCTGAGGCGTTATCTAATGGGCTTTGCTCACTAAATCCTGATGTCGAACGATTGTGTATGGTCTGTGATATGGAGGTGTGTGCAAGCGGTGTTGTGGAAAAATATCAATTTTATCCCTCTGTGATGCTATCAAAAGCAAGGATGACCTATACCAAAGTAGCTGATATGCTGGATAACCCGCAAGGTGAAACGGCTAAAGAATATGCTCACATCATGCCACAAGTGCAAAACCTTTATGCGCTATATAAAACAATGTTGATACAACGTAAACAACGTGGTGCAATCGAATTTGAGACTGTTGAAACGATGATGGTTTTTAATGATGACGGTAAAATCGACCGAATCGTACCAACGGAAAGAAACGAAGCGCATAAAATTATTGAAGAATGTATGTTGGCAGCAAATGTGTGTGCAGCTAACTTTTTGGAAAAACAAAATCATGAAGCTATTTTCCGTGTGCATGAGGGCCCAAGTGAGGAAAAACTTGAGCTTCTCAGAACATTTATGGCTGAGTTTGGTTTTAGTGTAACTGGCGGAGATAAGCCGCATGCAAAAGATTACGCCAAACTGATGGACCAAATCAAAGGCCGTCACGATCAGCAGTTGTTACAAACTGTGCTGCTGAGATCAATGCAGCAAGCAGTTTATCAGCCTGAAAATTTGGGTCATTTTGGTCTTGCTTATGAGGCTTACACACATTTCACCTCTCCAATTAGGCGCTATCCAGATTTACTTGTTCATCGGGCATTAAAAGCTGCAATTAACAAGCAAACCTATAAAATTAAAGACTGGGCTGCTATAGGCGAACATTGCTCAATGACAGAACGTCGTGCAGATGATGCTAGTCGTGATGTTACCAATTGGCTTAAATGTTATTATATGCAAGATAAGGTTGGAGAAGTGTTTGAGGGCACTATTTCTGGTGTCACTTCATTTGGTGTATTTGTTGCCTTAGATGATGCTTATGTTGAAGGACTATTGCACGTAACAGAGCTAGGTAATGATTATTTTCATTATGATAAAGCCCATCATGAAATGGTTGGTGAGCGTACTCATGTTAAATATAGGCTTGGCGACCGTGTGAAGGTAAAAGTTGCAAGAGTGGATTTAGAAACCACTAAAATAGACTTTACCCTAATTGCTAAATTAACATCCGCTAAAGACGCAACCATACCCAAAGATAATGATAACAAGCCTTTACAAGTAAAAGTTGAGCCAAAACGACCTGCCAAAAAAGCTGTTAAGCGTAAAACAACACCTGCAAAGAAAACCAAATCGAATACCAGCCGTAAAAGCACTATAAGGAAGAAAAGATAAACAATGAGTGAACCAAGAATTTTATTTGGCTTTCATGCCGTACAAAGTCGTATGCGTCAGCATGCAGCAAGCCTACAAGAAATCCTGATTGACCAAGACCGTGTAGATCCGCGCATGAAAGACTTACTAAAACTCGCAGAAGCAGCAAATATACGTGTCATGCAAGTGGATAGATCGAGATTAGATGGTATTGCAGGCAAAAATGGACGGCATCAGGGTGTGATAGCGCGTGTCGTAGATTCACCAATGCCTTATAAAGACATTCACGATATTTTAGAGTCAAATCTGACAGAACCGCCTTTTTTCTTGATTTTGGATGGAGTAGAAGACCCACATAACTTAGGTGCTTGTTTGCGTGTCGCTGATGCTATGGGTGTACATGCTGTGATAGCACCGAAGGATCGTGCTGTAGGGCTAAATGCAACGGTGAGAAAAGTAGCGAGTGGTGCAGCAGAAACGGTACCGTTTATAGTTGTCACCAACTTAGCACGTACTATACGTGAGTTGAAAGATGCTGGTGTATTTGTGATTGGCACCACGATGGACTCAGATAGCACTTTACTTAACACTCAATTAGATGGGCCAATTGCGTTGGTGCTAGGAGCAGAAGGTGATGGCATACGTCGTTTAACTGCGCAAAGTTGTGATGCTTTAGTCACTATTCCAATGTTTGGCTCTGTTGAGAGTTTAAATGTTAGTGTTGCAAGTGGTATTTGTTTGTATGAAGTTCGCAGACAAAGGAATATAAATAAACCCTAAGTTTTTCTTCTATAGACATTGCAATGTTTAAACTGAACATTTACACGCTGAGAAACTCTATCAATTTCATCGGAAATCAATTCTCTGGATTAAAGTTTAATTAGCAATGGTAAACTGAGTACACAATATCACTGGTTGACAATGAGAAAGTTGAATCAATCTGTGAATAATCAATTGGATCAATAAAATGCGTTTTTTTTGGACACTTCTGACCTCATTTTGTATTTCGAGTACAGCATTTGCTGCGGAAGAATGGTTAATCGCGTCGAAAACTGAAATTCTAGATCAATCTGGATATATCTCACTTGAAGTCATTAAGCCTGATTCTGTCAAAGTCTGGCCACAAGTATTGCAAATAAACTTATCGCAAGAGAAGTTGGATGAGCAAGTCACGTTACATCTTATCAGTGAAAATCAAGGCTCTTCACGCCAGCAATACGCTGGTAAGGCAGAAAAGCAATTTGAGGGCAATGTATTAGTTTCGCTAGCAAAAGAGTCTTCAAATAGATTGATGTTAGTACAAAATAAACCCTATGATACGTTGCAGACTGCAAGTGCAGATATTATTGATGCTGAAGATAACTTTACTGATGAAGTTAAGCCAGCTGAAGGTGAGTTTTCAAAAATTATTATTCCTGAACCAAAAGAGGATAGAACAATTACGGCCAACGAACCACTATACTTTATCGTGGGTTCCAGTGATGAGAGAGACTTTGATGCACGCTTTCAATTAAGTTTTAAATATCGCCCATTTGACCCAGAAGCTAGGGTCGCAAAATTTATTCCTTATGCTAGCAATCTATACTTCGCTTACACACAAACAAGCATTTGGGACTTGGGTAGCGAATCTAGCCCATTTAAAGATACCAGCTATCGTCCGAGCATTTACTACAACTGGAATGAAAGCGGGAAAGGTTACAATCCTAATAGCTGGAAATTTGGCTTGGAGCACGAGTCTAATGGTCGCGATGGTGATGAATCACGATCATTAAATATCGCTTTTGTGCAACCAATTTGGAACCTAGATTACTCAGGTGGCAAGACATTTACTTTTATGCCTAGGTTTTACTATTATTTGGAAAAATCTGATAACCGTGACATACATGAGTATCGTGGCTACGTAGACTGGATGGCACGTTATGGCCGTGAAGATGCAGCAATATTAACCGCTATGTACCGCCAGGGGACTGAGGGCTATGCTCAAGGCCAACTAGATTTATCGTATCCAATTAGTGATAAGATCTTTGGCCGTACAGGTACTTTTTTACACTTTCAATTGCTTGGCGGCTATGGCGAAACGCTAATTGACTACAATAAAAGAAGTGATACGCAACTGAGAATTGGTATCTCACTCGCAAGGTAAGAAGTTGTTTCGTCTATCCAGCAATCATTCTTTCGTTTGAAAAACATTAACTAACTGTAATGAAAAATTGATGAACGCTTGTCTGGCATGAAAGTCAGAGTTTTGAACTAAATTCGGGACTCTTTAAATTATGCTTAAAACTGCAACTTTCTTAGTATTCATCTTACAAACCACTTTTGTTTTTGCGAACTGCTTATCCGATGATCAAATAAAACAACTTGAAAAACAGGAAATAGAATACCTTTCTCAAAAAATACCACCCGCTTTCAAGCATGGATTAGCATCCAATAGCATCAAAATAGCCATTCAAAAAGTTGATAGCGATTGTAAAGCACGCCTGCTTGTTGAGTTGCCACAATCTGATATTGATGAAGCAAACGCTGTTCTAGATGCACAGCCAGCTAAAAAAATTATGTTAGGTGCGCAAGGCTATGCATTGCCACAGGAAACCAAGCATGAAGCGATATTCAATGTAAAAGAAGATAAAATCACCATCACTGAAGCTGATATCCTCCAAACAGCACCACTCGGTAAGTTAAGGGCTAGTTTAGAACTAATGTATGCGTTCTTAACGCAAAAGCGGGCAGAAGTTACCTCAACGCAAACTAACGATAAAGCTTGGCCAGAAGACATAAAACAGCAAGAAATAGCAGATTGTAGCGCTAATCAGCCTGGTGCAGATTGTGCATGTATTGCCAATGAATACGCTTCAAAGATACCTGCAAACCAAATGGAGTATATTCAATATATTCGTACGAATCCATACGCGTTGGCCATGGGGAGCAGTCAAGCCTATGAAGACATAAAACTACAAGCAAGTAAGGCGTGTGCAGGTTAGTGCATGAATGTTCGCTTAGTTCTTGGCGACCAGCTTAACAGAGACATTTCCAGCCTTGATGACGTCAAGCGCACAAGTGATGTCATCATGCTCTGTGAGGTAGCAGAAGAAGCAACCTACGTTAAACATCATCAGAAAAAGCTGGTTTTCATTTTTTCTTCAATGCGTCATTTTGCTGAAGCATTACGCATAGATGGTTTTCAAGTCCACTATGTCAGTATCGATGAAGCAGGCAACTCTGGGACTTTTGGCGGTGAATTAAAACGCGCAGTTGAGCGCTATAAGCCTGACAAAGTCATCGTCACAGAAGCCAGTGAGTATCGTGTTTTAGAGGACATGAAAAGCTGGCAAAAGACTTTGGGTATACCGTTAGAAATACGTCCAGATAGGCGCTTTTTGTGTTCACATAAGGGATTTAATGACTGGGCTAAAGGGCGCAAGCAATTACGCATGGAGTATTTTTATCGAGAGCTACGTAAAAGCTATCAGATATTAATGGACGGTGACTCACCCATTGGTGGAGAGTGGAATTACGACGCAGATAATCAGAAACCGTTACCAGAAACAGTCAATATTCCACAAACTTATCGACTAGCGCCAGATGCAATTACGCAAACGGTAATTGAAATGGTAAGAGAGCGATTTTCAAACCATTTTGGTGACATTGATGACTTCCATTATGCCGTCACGCGCAAACAAGCATTAGACGCTCTGAAACAGTTTGTAGCGTCGCGTTTACCACTTTTTGGCGACTATCAGGACGCGATGCTGCAAAATGAGCCTTGGTTATTTCATAGTCATATTAGCTTGTACCTCAATTGCGGTCTATTACTGCCAATGGACTGCATAAAACTAGCAGAAGAGGCATATCACAATCAACAAGCACCTATCAATGCAGTAGAAGGGTTTATTCGCCAGATTGTAGGTTGGCGTGAGTTTGTGCGTGGCGTTTATTGGCTATATATGCCCGAATATGCAAAAAAGAATAGCTTGGATGCTCAGCGTCACTTACCTGAATTTTATTGGTCAGGTCAAACAAAAATGAACTGCGTAGCACAATGCGTAAAAGAAACCAAACAACATGCATACGCACATCATATTCAACGACTCATGGTGCTAGGTAATTTTGCGTTATTAGCAGGCATTCATCCTGATGAAGTCAATGAATGGTATTTATTGGTTTATGCAGATGCATACGAATGGGTAGAGTTACCTAATGTAACGGGCAT
>JBFIDU010000058.1:0-9270 GCA_041603755.1 Methylophilaceae bacterium | reverse complement strand
GCTTTTATTCTTGGAATACAAGCAAAACGTGCTGTGATGGGACAACAAAACATTACAGTCAAAGGCTTGGCAGAAAAACCAATCAAAGCAGACAGTGCGGAATGGACTATTCAGATTGCTGTATCTAACCCAACACAAGCTGGTGCGCTCGATGATGTGGCTAATACACGAAAAGTCGTAGAGACTTTCCTTGATCAGCAAGGATTTGCTAAAACTGCTTGGGAAATGAATGTTGAGACGCTTAGTCCTCATTATGAAGATGTCTTAGTTGGTGATCGGTATAGACGAGTGCAAAAGGGTTACGAGGCCTATCAGGATATCCGTGTTGTCTCTGATGATTTAGCAAAAATTGAGGCTGCAAACAAGGCTTTCTTACAACTCAGAGCAGACAATCAACCAGTTGTTGCTTACGCCCCAAACTATTTAGTGAGCAATCTAGAAGAAATTAAAATGTCATTAATTGCCGATGCAACCAAAAACGCAAGGACAAGAGCAACGGAGTTTGTTAAGCAAGACGGGGCTAAAGTTGGTGTGATGAAGTCAGCGCGTCAAGGTGCTTTCTACATTTTGCCCGTTGGTGGTAATGATGACTTTGAAAATCATTATGGCGGCATTTATGATAAGTCGACCATCGATAAAATTGCGCGTGTGGTTGTTACCATCGTCTATAATATCGAATAACATGCAAACTAAGTCATGACTGAAATTTTAAGCGTAGAGCATTTAAATGTTTCACTGAAAAAAGACCCGACAAGGTTTTTGGTAAGGGATTCATCCTTCAAACTATCTTCTGGTAAAACCACATGCATCGTTGGAGAGTCTGGTAGTGGCAAAAGTCTGACTGCATTAACTATCATGGGCTTGCTTGCTGATCAACTAGTTGCATCAGGTAGTGTTTACTTCAACGGTGTGGACTTAACTGAGCTTGATAATAAGGCGATGCAAAAAATCAGAGGTGCTCAAATTGGTATGATTTTTCAAGAGCCAATGACTTCATTGAACCCAGTTCTAACTGTTGGTTTTCAGATTGGTGAGTCACTTAGTGCGCATCTGGGGCTGAAGGGGTTGGCCTTAAAATTAAGAGTGCAAAGCCTACTTGAGCAAGTAGGCATCCCTATAGATAGGGCTGAAAGTTACCCTGATGAATTATCAGGAGGTCAGCGTCAGCGTGTCATGGTTGCAATGAGTATTGCCTGTGAGCCGGCATTGTTGATAGCGGATGAGCCGACAACAGCACTAGACGTGACTGTACAAGCACAGATATTAACGTTATTAGATGAATTAAAAAAGCGCATGCAGATGGCGATGTTATTTATCACGCATGATTTTGGTGTGGTCTCTGACATCGCAGATGATGTTATCGTGATGTTTAGAGGAGAAATTGTTGAGGCTGGTCCAAAAAAACAAGTTTTGGAGAACCCGCAGCATCCCTATACAAAAGCGTTGTTAGCCTGTGTGCCTGATGCGAATGGCAAGAAACAATTAAAACCAATAGACTACTCATGGTTTGATAAAGATAAGGTTGCTTGATGATTAATACCTCAGAACAATCAAGCACTATTCTTGAAGCTCAACATCTAGTCAAGCACTACACACAGCGTAGCGGAAAATTTGGCTTTGGCAAAACAACGGTTAAAGCGCTCGATGATGTTAGTATTTCTTTAAAAAAAGGGGCGACATTAGCTGTTGTTGGAGAATCTGGAAGTGGCAAGTCTACCTTGGCGAGATGTCTGTTACAATTGCAGCCGTTTGATCAAGGCGAGGTTTTGTTTCACGGGCAATCGCTGACGCAATTAGAACCTAGTGTCTTGCGTCAAATGCGTAGGAATCTGCAAATGGTGTTTCAAGACCCATTTGCATCATTAAATCCTCGAATGCGTGTTGGTGAAATTGTTGGTGAAGGCTTGTTGATTCATCGTATGGGTAGTGCAAAAGCACGACAGCAAAAAGTGCATGATATGTTAGAGAGAGTCGGTTTATCTGCCGACGATGCAAAAAAATATCCGCACCAATTTTCTGGCGGACAACGACAGCGTATTGGTATTGCGCGCGCCTTGATTTTAGAACCAGAGGTTGTGGTATGTGATGAGCCTGTTTCCGCGTTGGACGTTTCAGTGCAAGCGCAGATTATATTGTTACTCAAAGCGTTGCAAAAAGAAATGCAGTTAAGTTATTTGTTTATTACGCATGACCTACGCGTTGTCAGACATATTGCTGATGAAGTTGTCGTGATGAAACAAGGTAAAATAGTAGAATATGGAACGGTAGAAGCAATTTACAGTACACCTCAGCAAAGCTACACAAAAGATTTATTAAAAGCAATTCCAGGGCAACACTAAACTGGGGTAATTAATTTTTGAATTCAGTATTTAGGATAAAACATGGCGTTAGATTTAGAAGATCAAGAACAGTTAGATGAGTTTAAGGTTTGGTGGAACAAATATGGCAAACTAACGATAAATATAGTGCTCGCCCTTGTGCTTATTTACGCAGCATGGCAAGGCTACCAGTATATGCAACATCAAAAGGCTGTAGAAGCATCTGATTTGTATCAAAAATTAGTGCAACTTGATAGTAAAAAGGCAGACTTAATCAAATCTGAAGGCGCTAAACTCATGAACGATTATGCCAGTACCCCTTATGCTGGACGCGCTGCGGTATTGTTGGCAAAAACCAGTTTTCAGTCTGATGATATAAAAAGTGCAAAGTCACAACTGGAATGGGCGATTGCTAATGCGCAAGAAGATGCCGTTAAAGCAATTGCACGCTTAGAGTTATCCACATTATTATTAAGCGAAAAAGATTACGATGGGGCGGAAAAATTGCTCACAGCAGATATTGACCCTGGCTATATAGGATTAAAGGAAAGTTTAGTTGGAGATATTTATATTGCGCAAGGTAAAACAGCAGAAGCTAAGCAAGCTTACGAAAACGCATTGGCAAAATTAGATCGAGATGGTCGATTATATTTACTTACACAACAAAAATTAGACGCGCTTGGTAGTTAGGTTTTATTCCGCATGATAAATCGTAAGATAATCAGAAGTTTTATTTATGTAATTTTGCTGTTTCTTGCTGGCTGTAGTTTTCTAACCGAGCTAAGACTTGATATGGCGGATAGGCTATTTGGGCGTGAGCCGCCAAACCCACCAGCCGAATTGAATGAAATCTCGCCTACTTTAAGCGTAAAACTTAAATGGTCAACGCAGGTGGGTAAAACGGATCGCTATGACTATACCCCAGCAGTAGAAGCTGGTGCAGTGTATGCAGCGAATGCTAAGGGCGAGCTGACAAAATGGGATATTGAAAGTGGCCGACAAGTATGGCGTGTTGACGCTGAAGAGGCTATTAGTGGCGGTGTTGGTGTTGGTGGCGGCTTAGTCATGGTAGGTACAAATCGTGGTCATGTCATGGCTTATGATTTCAGCGGAAAATTAGTTTGGAAAGCACAGTTATCAAGTGAAATACTGAGTGCACCTCGTTATGCAGACAGCTTGGTCATCGTGCGCTCTGGTGATAACCATCTATATGGTTTGGATGCAATTGACGGAACTACTAAATGGGTTTATGAACGTAAAGTGCCTGCGCTAAGCTTAAGAAGTACTGCTGGCTTCATTGTTGATGGGGGTGCTGTCTATGCTGGTTTTTCAGGTGGAAAAATGGCTGCTGTGAGAGCTGATAATGGTAAATTATTATGGGAAGCAACCGTTGCTATTCCAAAAGGCGTGACTGAAATTGAGCGAATAGCCGATATTACCAGTTTACCCGTCGTCGCTGGCCCAGTCGTGTATGCAGTTGCATATCAAGGACGTATTGCAGCAATAGATCGTTTAACTGGCAAAGTTCTTTGGAATAGAGAGATATCCAGTTACAGCGGTATAGCCCATGACGAAACCAAAATCTATGTTTCACATGCGCTAGGCTCAGTATATTCACTTAACGATGATACGGGTAGAACTTACTGGAGACAAGGTGATTTATCCAATCGACGATTGACAACGCCACTAGTGCTTAAAGATTATGTTGCGGTAGGCGACTTAGAGGGTTATATACACTTTTTAGATATTGAGAATGGTCAGTTTGCAGCACGTATCAAAGTTGATGATGAAGCGGTGATGTCAATGGTCAGAGGGGAGTCATCATCACAGCTGGTTGCCGCGACTAGAGGAGGCGGTTTGTATGCTGTTAGCATTGGCGAGAAATCAATTTCAAAAGCAACCCCTTTGCCTAGGTCAGAACCAGAAGCTGAATCAATTCAAGATGAAGCTGATGCTGAACCTACTACAGATGTAGATGAAGGTGAAAATGAAGGACAAAGAAGTATCCTTTTTGAGCAAGATTCAGAATTTTCACCTGCTCCACGCGAAAGTAGTGGTCCAGGTATAACATTGCCAAGAGCGCAATAATGTTACCCACTATTGTACTTGTCGGCCGACCCAATGTTGGCAAATCTACGTTATTTAACCGTCTTACCAAGACGAGAGATGCGCTTGTTGCAGATTACCCAGGTTTGACCAGAGATAGACACTATGGCAGAGGCTTGGGAGCTAGCCAGCCGTATTTGGTAGTTGATACGGGTGGTTTTGAGCCAACAGCCGATACTGGTATTTTAAAAGAAATGGCTCGTCAAACATTGCTGGCAATTGATGAAGCAGATGTCGTACTTTTTCTGGTAGATGGACGCGCAGGTTTGACGCCACAGGAATATACGATTGCAGATAAGCTTAGAAAATCGCAGCGACCAGTATTGTTAGTAGTGAATAAAACAGAGGGAATGCAAAGAGCGATTGTGAGTGCAGATTTTTATGCACTAGGCTTGGGTGATCCATTGTCAATCTCTTCCGCCCATGGAGAAGGGGTCAAAGATTTAATTGAGTTAGCTTTAGAGAACCTTCAACAAACTGAAGTTGACAGTATCCCAGATAAAAATGAACATCCTAAAATTGCGATTGTTGGACGGCCAAATGTTGGTAAGTCAACATTAGTAAATGCCATGCTGGGTGAAAATCGGATGATTGCGTTTGATGAAGCGGGCACTACTCGTGATTCGATCTATGTAGAACTGGAACGCGATGGGCGGCACTACACCATTATTGACACAGCAGGGGTGCGAAAAAGAGGCAGGATATTCGAAGCAATAGAAAAGTTTTCTGTGGTGAAAACGATGCAGGCGATTGAAGATGCTAACGTTGCTGTTCTTGTAGTAGATGCGCAAGAAGGCATTACCGAACAAGACGCACATGTTGCTGCATACATTTTAGATGCTGGTCGTGCTTTAGTTGTTGCTATTAATAAGTGGGATGGTTTGAAAGAAGACGAACGGGATTGGATTAAAAAGGAAATAGATCGTAAACTAGTATTTCTAGATTTTGCAAAATTTCACTACATCTCTGCTTTGCGTAAAAAAGGGTTACCAGAGTTATTTGCATCCATTGATGGTGCTTTTGAGGCTGCTTTCAAGAAATTACCCACACCTCAATTGACCCGTGTGCTATCAGATGCTGTTGCTCAGCATCAACCACCAATCAGCAAAGGCATACGCCCCAAACTTCGTTATGCGCATCAGGGGGGCGTTAATCCACCCATAGTTGTTGTTCACGGGAGTCATATCACTGGTATAAAGGATAGCTATAAGCGATTTTTAGAGGGAATATTTCGCAAGACTTTCCAACTTGTTGGTACACCGCTTAGAGTACAGTTTAAGCAAGGTGAAAACCCATATGCCGATACTGAGAACAAGCGAAAAGGGAGTGAAGGTATTGTGACGATGCGTAGACGTAAAACGCTCAGACGTAAAGAACTTCAGGCAAAAAAATCACAAGAAAATAAAAAAAGGTAACTAAATATGCTCCATTAGTTTACTTCTATATTGAAGTGGATTAGTCTAACCGAATAGCATTATTTAAATGACTTGGAGCTAGGGTATTATGGACCAAAAAAAAGCAGAGGAGGCAGTTGCTGCCTATACAAAGTTTTTACAATCCAAAGGTGTTAAGGCTGAAGGGTTAGATTTACGTACCAAATTTGTTAAGAAATTAACTGCTTTGCTGGATGGAAAGGCTGACCGTTCTAGTTACGCAAGTGCTCTACAAACCATCATTAAAATTGAGGATAGTATTGACCGAGAAAAGCAGCTGAATTTTGCTAGAGAGTTTTATCCATTTCTAGTGGGGGATATTAAATCAATTGCTAGAATTAGCCAGACTTATGGATTTGATTTAGATTCGGCAAAGTTTAAATCATTGCCGTCCAGCTTAACGTGGATGGAAATTGATGCCCTGAATACGGATGAGTCCTTTACGTTGCAAGAAAATAAATTAATCAGGGACTATACGCTTAATTTACGCCAACAAAATATGTCTGAGGCTGCATTGCAGGAGAAAGTAAAGTTAATAAAGGTGATGTTACTGCGCTTAAGGGATATTCCAGTAGAACATAGCATGGCTTATCGAATGGCTGTCGATGTAACTTTACCTTTATTTAGTTTGGATGATATCAAGCAAGGATTTTTGTCAGCTGTCAGAGAGTTTTACTATATCTGGCTAGAAGAAGCAAAACCAAATGATATCCAAGGTGCGCAGCCAGCATAACTAGAGGTTGTTGCTGGTTATAAAATATCCCAGAGTTTCCACCAGGCACGTTCTTCTTCTACCACTTTACCTGTAATAAGTGGATTTTCTGGATAATTCTTTTTAAGCACACGTAAGCTATCTTCTTTTAAGTCTGTTAAGTCCATATAGTCATAAGCACTTATCATTGTCATCAGCGCTTCTTCAACAGCCGTTGAATTTGGAAAATATTCAATCACATATTTAGCACGATTCAGTGCTGCCAGATAGGCTTGTCGCTTCATATAATAGCGTGCGACATGCATCTCATGCTGCGCTAGTGTGTTGACAATATAGACCATACGAAGCGTAGCATCCTTAACATAGCGGCTGTTAGGATAACGTTCAATAAGTTCTTTAAGAGCCGCAAAAGAGAGTTTTAATGCTTTTGGGTCACGATCATTGATTTGTTGTTGGGTCAGTTTTTCAAATACGCCACGTTCGTTAAATGTTGCTAAACCCTTTAAGTAGTATGCATAGTCTACATTTTTATGATTAGGATGTAGTTTGATAAATCGGTCTGCAGCTGCAATCGTCGAAACTGGATCCTGCTTCTTATAGTAAGCATAAATAATTTCAAGTTGAGCTTGGGTTGCATAGACACCATGTGGGAAACGCGATTCTAATATTTGGAAGTAACGTAAGGCTTCATCATAGTTACTCTCTTCCATTTTTAGCGCGCCAGCTTCATAGATTCTATTGGCTTGCCAACCTTTGGTATCATCTAATTCGGTAGGGTCACCAAAAATTGCACAGCCATTGAGGAAGCTGCTGATAAATAAAGCTAAAAATAAAGCCTGAATAAGCGGTAAAATACGTTTCACGAGTACATCTGCCAAAAAAGATTGCATTATTATAACTGAAGCATCCAAAAATTAAGCATTCGTTAATGACACAACCAAAGATTAAAACATTTCTTATTCCCGAACATCTAGGCGGACAACGTTTAGATTTGGCTTTGCAAAAAATGTTTCCAGAACATTCACGTAGTCGCCTGCAAGCTTGGATTAAAGAAGGCTTGGTTAAGCTGAATGGTGAAAGTACTGTTGCTAAAACTAAAGTTTGGGGAGGGGAGCGTGTAGAAATGGATCCGCCACCTAATATTCAAGAGAATGCTTTTGAACCGGAAAATATCCCACTAGATATCATTTATGAGGATGAGGTTTTACTCGTAGTAAATAAACCTGCAGGCTTGGTTGTCCATCCCGCAGCAGGTAATTGGGGTGGAACATTATTAAATGCTTTGTTGTTTCATGATGCAAAATTAGTCGATATCCCGCGTTGTGGCATTGTGCACCGATTAGATAAAGACACCAGTGGTTTGTTGGTTGTAGCCAAAACACTAGAAGCGCAAACCAGTTTAGTTCGCCAGCTCCAAGCACGTACCGTTAAGCGCGAATATAGGGCTATTGTTTGGGGTCAAATGTGGCGAAATGGCACGGTTGATCAACCGATAGGACGTCACCCGCATGCTAGAACCAAAATGGCGGTTCTAAAAACTGGTAAAACAGCCGTCACACACTATGAAATTTTAGAGCGGTTTGGTACCAATACGTATGTTCGTTGTCGCCTAGAAACGGGTAGAACACATCAAATACGAGTACATATGCAACATTTAAAGGCACCGTTAGTTGGTGATCCTTTATACGGCATTGGCAATATTGTTCCACATAAAATGATGGGCCAAGCACTGTATGAAGCTGTTTCTGGCTTTAATCGTCAGGCTTTACATGCTATTAAACTGGGTTTGCAACACCCACAAACAAATGAATTGATGGAATGGCAAATCGAATTGGCGGATGATATGAAACAGCTGCTCGAAATAATGCGCACTGAGGAAATGCCTGCTGTGGATACAGCAATGGATTTTTCCGTTGATGATAATGGATTGTATATTGGCAACGATGAAGACTGGGATGATGATTTTGATGACGATGACATGTTAGATGGGGAGTTTTCAGAAGATGAATAAGCTTCTTCCGGAAAGTTTCATTGTGCCTGACTGGCCATGCCACCCCAATGTCCGTGCATTGCAGACCATACGCACTGGTGGTTATAGTCAGTCACCTTATCGTAGCTTTAACTTAGCAGATCATGTTGAGGATGATCCGCTAAGTGTTGCAAAAAACCGTCAATTGCTTGCTGACTATGTGCCTACTGAGCCAGTTTGGCTAAATCAAGTACATGGTGTGCATGTGATAGATGCAGCAGCCAGTGGTTGTAAGGAGAGTGCGGATGCAAGTTACACAAGCAGGCCAAATGTCGTTTGTGTCACCATGACAGCGGATTGCTTACCTGTACTGATTTCCGATAAAGCGGGGACTATGGTAGCGGCGGTGCATGCTGGTTGGCGTAGTTTATGTGATGGTGTCATTGAAGCGACAGTTCAAAAAATGCAAGTGCCGAGAAGTGAGTTAATCGCCTGGTTAGGTCCAGCTATTGGTCCAGAATCTTTTGAAGTTGGTAATGAGGTGCGTAATCAATTTATTGCTAATGATGAACAAGCGGTATCCGCGTTTAGACCATCAGAAGGAAAATGGTTAGGCGATTTGTATTTAATTGCAAAGCAACGCTTAGATAACTTGGGGGTAAACGAAGTCTACGGGGAAATATTGTGTACCTATACAAATGAAAATCAGTTTTTTTCATTCAGAAGAGATGG
>JBFIDU010000057.1:0-9411 GCA_041603755.1 Methylophilaceae bacterium | reverse complement strand
CGTGGCAGCCATTAACTCACTTTACTTCTTTATCAATCAAGGCTGGGGGCTGCATGCACTTACGCCTACACTCAAAATAATTAAAGCTAATATTGGTTTTCATTTAAAAACCGAAGAAGGCATTTTAGAAAAGCTGAGAGCGGATTACAAAACCATGCGCATGCATGAAGCGATTTTTAATGACTTCAATCTAAACGCGAACCGTACAATTGAAAAGGCGCTGTCGGAACAAGACCCGATGATTTTACTTAAGTACCTACGTGACTGGTGGTTAGAGCATCATAATAAACACCATGCAGCCTGTAAGAAATACTTGGCTTCTATTGAGGTAAAGTATGATGATTACTAGAATCTCATAACATATGTATAACGAGCTAACACCTCACTGAAAGCCTAAACAGAACTGGGTTTTACCCGCTGTTAAGATATTTGTATTGCGTTATACTGACTATGATATGAACATAGTTCAATCTTTATTTAAAGCTTAAAAATCTGATTACATGCAAAATTTAACTGAGAACAACGTGATTCCTGCCACTACCTGTCCCGCTTGTGGCATGCTGTGCGATGACGTAAGCCCAGCTGAAACATCTTGTTCAAAAAGCATTTCTTTTTTTTCACAGAGTCTTAAGGAAAAAAATCCTCGCATTTCTGGAAAACCGGTAGAAACGAATCAGGCTGTCGAAAAAATAACTGCACTACTCAAATCAGCGAAGAAACCATTGATTGGCGGCTTAGGGACTGATCTAGCAGGATTTAGAGCAGCTTATCAACTGGCAGAGAAATCCAATGCCACCCTCGCCCACATGAATGCGGTGACAACATGGCGCAATACCAAAGTCCTACAAAGCGTAGGCTGGCAAACTACCACGATGACTGAAGTGAGAAATCGCGCTGATGTGATTGTGTTTATTGGCACCGATGTGGTTAAGCACAATCCGCGTTTTTTTGAGCGAGTAGTATGGCCTAAAGAAGCTATGTTTGTTAATAACGAAGATCGCGATATTACTTACTTAGGCGGTGAGAATTTAGATACTTCTCATGGTGTATCTCCTACTGGCAAAAAGCCCAATATTCTCTCATGTAAGCCAACTCAATTACCAGAAGTCACAGCAGCACTTCACGCCCTTGTTGCTAACAGAAAATTAAATACGTCCTCAGTAGCTGGTATCGCAATTGAGAAATTAGAAAGTCTTGCTAATCGTTTAAAAGAGGCGAAGTATGCAACCTTAATCTGGGTTGCAAAAGACTTAGATTTTCCGCATGCTGAATTAACTATCCAGCAAATTACACAAACTGTGGTAGATTTAAACAAAACGACTCGTGCAGGTGCGTTGGCAATGGGTGGCAGTGATGGCGACACTACTGTGAATTATGCCAAAACTTGGTTGAGCGGTTTAGCGATTCATGAAGAAGTGCTTCCAGAACATGATCTTTTAATTTGGGTGAATAGTTTTAGCCCTGACAAAGCATTGCCAAGCACAGAGGCACCAATCATCGTCATTGGCAATTCAAACATGCAGTTCGAAAGTGAGCCCGATGTCTACATCCCAATTGCAACCCCAGGATTGGACTGCAGTGGCACGATGATTCGCGTGGATTCAAATGTGATTTTACCGCTTAAAAAAATCAAAGAAAGCGAACTACCTACATTGGCTAAAATCCTCAATAAAGTAGGAGATACATTGTGATTACCCTACTGAAAAACGGCAAAGTTTACGACCCTGCGCACCAAAAAGATGGCATTGTACAAGACATTTATATCCGTAATGGCCGCATTATTGGCAAACCTTCTGATACAGAAAAAATTAATGAAACCATTGACCTAAAAGGGAGAGTCGTGATGGCTGGCGCCATAGATATGCATAGCCATATTGGTGGCGGCAAAGTCAATATTGCACGCATGATGCTGCCAGAGTATCAAGAAACTTTAAAATATCACGAGCCTGAAGCGCATATTTGCGGTCCGCACTGTGCACATGACGCGACTCCAAGCACAATTAATACAGGTCTCCGTTATATTGAAATGGGTTATACCGCAGCGTTTGAGCCAGCGATTTTAGCGATTAACGCTCGCCAAGCACATCTAGAAATGGGCGATACACCAATGATAGACAAAGGTGGTTACGCGATGCTTGGTAATGATGATTATTTTTTGCGTTTGCTTGCTAACAAGGCCGATCAAAAAGCCATCAATGACTATGTTGCCTGGACATTACATGCGACGCAAACCATTGGTATCAAAGTAGTTAATCCTGGCGGCATTAATGCATTTAAGTTTAACCAGCGTAGATTAGATTTAGACGAAAACAATGTGCATTACAACGTCAGTCCAAGGCAGATTTTACAAAGTTTAAGCCGCGCAGTACATGATCTGGGCATTGCTAAACCATTACATGTTCATTGTAACAATCTCGGGGCTGCAGGCAACTTCCAAACCACATTAGATACCATGGGCGCGAGTGATGGTATTCCCATGCACTTAACCCATATTCAGTTTCATAGCTACGGCACTGAAGGTGACATGAAGTTCTCATCTGCAGCAGCACAGATTGCGGAAGGCATCAACAAAAACAAACATATCACTGCCGATGTGGGTCAAATCCTTTTTGGTCAAACGGTGACGGCATCGGGTGACAATATGATGCAGCATTTAAATGCCAACCATGCCAACCCCAAAAAATCCGTCATTATGGATATTGAATGTGATGGCGGCTGTGGTGTTGTGCCATTTAAATACCGTGATGAGAACTATGTCAATGCGCTGCAGTGGGCCATTGGTTTAGAGATTTTCCTGAGTGTAGAAGACCCATGGAAAATATTTTTAACCACTGACCATCCAAATGGCGCACCTTTTACCAGCTATCCGCACTTGATTCGCTTATTGATGGACAAAAGCTTTAGAGATGATGCTTTTGCAAAATTGAACTTAGATGCACAAGCCATGAGTAACTTAACCGCTATTCAACGTGAGTATAGCCTCTATGAAATTGCCACGCTTACACGCGCTGGTGCAGCGAAATTAATTGGTTTAAATGATAGAGGTCACTTGGGTATTGGCGCTGCGGCTGATATAACAGTTTATACCGAACAAGATGATAAAGAAGCCATGTTTGCCAAACCTGACTATGTCTTTAAAGACGGTGAATTGGTGGTCAAAAATGGTGAAATTACTAAAATTGTTTGGGGTAAAACCCATACTGCAAAGCCAGCCTACGACAAAGGCGTAGAAAAAGGCTTAAAAGAATATTTTGATAAATACCATACTATTCAATTAGATAACTTTAAAATCAGTGACGATGAAATGGCAGAAGATGGCCGTAATAGCGTTATTAACCACACTAAATCATGAGCGAATCTACTAATAACAGTATGCAGTTAAATGGTGTAGTAATAGATGATACCTTTGCAGAAGCCTTTAATATGCGCGGCACGCGCGTATTGATTACTGCACAAAACCTTAAATGGGCTTATAACGCAGCCAATGCCATGACTGGCTTTGCGACCAGCGTCATCGGATGCGGTGTCGAAGCTGGCATTGAAGGTGAGTTGAGCGAAGATGAAACACCTGATGGACGGCCTGGTGTAAGTATTTTGATGTTTGCAATGGGAAGCAAAGTATTGATGCAGCAACTAGAGACGCGCATGGGACAATGCATACTCACCTGCCCGACTGCTGCCGCTTTTTCTGGTATTGCTTCTGATGATCAAATCAGCTTGGGCAAGCATTTACGCTATTTTGGTGATGGTTATCAAATTTCTAAATTACTACCAGATGCTCAAGGTGAAAACAAACGCTACTGGCGTATTCCAGTGATGGATGGAGAATTTTTAACCGAGGAAACCACTGGTATGGTGCGCGCCATTGGTGGTGGAAATTTCTTAGTACTTGGGCAAAGTCAACCACAAGTGCTAGCAGCATGCGAAGCAGCAATTGAAGCTATGCAAGCCATCCCCAATGTGATTATGCCATTTCCAGGTGGTGTAGTGCGTTCTGGTTCTAAGGTAGGCAGCAAATATCCAAAAATGTTTGCTAGTACCAATGATGCATTTTGCCCTACCTTAAAAGGGATGGTGAAAAGTGAGTTGGATATGGACATTGAGAGTGTCATGGAAATAGTGATTGACGGACTCAGTTTTGAAGATATTGCACAGTCAATGAAAGTCGGTATTGAAGCGGTTTGTAGTTTCGGTCCAGAACGTGGCATTAAACGGATTTCTGCAGGGAATTACGGCGGCAAATTAGGCCCACATTTATTTAAACTGCACCCTATTTTAAACGGTGATTTATCAGCGCCAGTTACAGAGGGACAATCATGAGTGCGCTTACTTTTACACTAAAGAACAAGGTTAATCATGCTGTTGATTGTCGGTCATTAACACCAGACCTTCTTAAAGAGAAATCTAAAGAGGCAATTCAATCAACGCCTATTGGTAACTATACCGTTGCAGATCTATTTGATCTATCAGGTGAGGATACCAACCAAATATTATTTAAGAACACAAATAATCAACTCCATTATATTGGTCATCAAATGAAAAATGGTGGCATTACTGTTGAAGGTGATGCAGGCGATTACTTAGGGTCAGCCATGCAAGGCGGCGTGCTCATTTGTAAAGGTAGTGCTGGTGAGCGTGCAGCAGATTTAATGCGTCGCGGCATTTTATTAATAGAAGGCAATGCAGGTCAATACTGTGCGTCTCGCATGCGGGCAGGTACAGTTGGTGTTATAGGTAGCACGGGAGCCTACCTAGGCTTTGGCATGAAACGCGGCACTTTGCTATTAGCGCAAACCCCTACAGAACAAGCCACTTGGTTAGATTGCGGTATACATACCCTACCGTTCTTGAATATCTTATATCAATCATTCCAACAACTAGACACCAAATTTGCAGCTATCAAGCAAAAACGCGTTAAGCGCTACATGGGGGATGCATCTGGCATGGGTAAAGCTGAATTACTCGTTTTACAAGCATGAGTGCGTGAATCAAAATAATGTTAAAATCCGCTTTTGGTTTAATGTTATGTTGAAATGTCAAAGTTTTTAACTGCTGCGCTTTACAAATTTGTTAGTCTGCCTGACTACAAAACCCTGCAACAACCCATTCTTGATGCCTGCTTGAAGCACAATATCAAAGGCACGCTATTACTTGCACAAGAAGGCATCAACGGCACAATTGCTGGCAAGCCAGAAGATATTCATGCAGTATTAGCCTACCTCCGCCAAGATGCCCGTTTGAGCGACCTGGAGCATAAAGAATCTTATGCAGATAAGCATCCTTTTTATCGCATGAAGGTAAAGCTCAAAAAGGAAATAGTGACAATGGGCGTTCCTGAAGTAAACCCAAATCATGTTGTTGGCACATACGTAAAACCAGAAGATTGGAACAACATCATCAGCGACCCAGATGTGATCGTGTTAGATACACGCAATGACTATGAAACACATATTGGCACATTCAAGGGTGCTATTGACCCTAAGACCACCACATTTAGAGAGTTTCCCAAGTATGTTGAGCAAAATCTAGATAAAACGAAACATAAAAAAGTGGCCATGTTTTGCACTGGTGGGATCCGTTGTGAAAAGGCATCCTCTTATATGAAGCAACAAGGCTTTGAAGAGGTCTATCACTTGCAAGGCGGCATTCTGAAATATTTGGAAACAGTGCCCAAAGAGCAAAGTCTTTGGGAGGGCGAATGCTTTGTATTTGATCAACGCGTCGGTGTAAAGCATGGTTTGGAAGTTGGCGAGTATGACCAATGTTATGCCTGCCGAATGCCACTATCACCAGAAGAACTTAAAAGCGAGAAATACACGCCTGGCATTTCCTGCCCCTATTGTTACGATAAAACATCTGAGCAAAAAAAAGCTGCATTAACAGAACGTCAAAAACAAGTTTTGTTAGCAAAAGCACGAGGTGAAAGTCATATTGGCGAAAAGCTAATAAAACGCGAAAAAAGCGTGGAGTGAACTGCCTTATTCGAGAACAATACGGCCATTCAAAGGCTGTGAGGGTCGATTGTTATCGTGCCGCATAACTTTCTTAAATGCAGTAATTTGTGACTTGGATGCAGTCATTGGTGATTTCATTACTATCCAAATAACACCTTCAGTACATGGCGGTGTAGTCAAAGAGCCATTATAGCGATAATAAGTTTTATCTCTTGGTGTCAGATCGCTAGCAAGCACTTTACTGCTCAACTCTTTTGGCTGAACTTTTGTTTTAGGCATTTGCTCCCATAACTTTGCCAGTGCTTTATTCTCTGCCCCTTCTTCGAACATAACGGCTAATATGGCTGTATTCCCTTTGTTGTCTATATGTAAAAAATGTGCCTCTAATGGGAATGACTTACCTTTGATTGTATTTTCACTCGGAGTATGAAATGCCACATGTTTCATTTCATACATGACCGTATCAACCACCATAATATTGCCAGCCTTAAAATCTGCTTGCACAGTGTGTCCATTATTCACAATACTCAGCGCAGGAAAGCGCTGAAATGTCTTCAGTTTGCTTGGAGATGTAGTGATTGTTTTATCAATATCAATCGGTGACTGATTTTTACCAACTTTGCAACTCAAAAAGTCATCACTTAAATCACCCCAATGTTCAGGCCCTTTGCTGCCAACATATTTCCAACTAACCGATTTCTGTTTTTTCTCATCGGCCACGTCTTTACTTGTATCAGAATCTTTAGCCTCTTGCTCTTCATCTGGCTTAGATTCATCGGCTTGCTTTACTTTATCATCAACATTCTTAGAGGCTGATTCTTCTTCAGCTTTGTTTGATTTAGCATCACCCTTCTCTTCAGATGGCTGGTCAGTAGCCTTTGCTTTCTCTGCACCCGCTACCACCTCGGCTGGTTTTTCTTGGTTACTAGGCTGCACATCCTTTGCTGCAGCTAGTACATTTTCATGCGCTTGTTTTGCAAGCTCAGCTTTGGCTTTTGCTTCTTCTTGATACTCTTTTCGCTTGCAAACATACTGCATTGCCAGATCAATTTCTGTCTCCGGAACGGGTTCTAGAAACCGTGCCCTTTTCACATCAATTGCGGCTGAAAAAACTAAATCCTCATTCAATAACTGATAGACTTGCGCTGTAGCAGATTTTTGTTCTGCGCAATTAAAATACCATAGTAATTTTGCATGATTGTATTGCTTCTCTGGATATTGGAGGTTCGTTTGCATGTCCTTGTATTCTATGTTGACCCATGCTTTCTGAAACTTTCCAGACTCAGCGATTGACTGTTTATCCAACATTAATTTTGCATGCTTATTGTCTTGTAACTGCGTCCAACTAGCCGCATGACTTATGGAAATCATCAGTAAATTACATAGCAATACTGTAACAAATTTCTTCATTAATTTTTTACCTTATCGTTCTGTCCGCTTTTTTAGAATGCTCATTACGCCATCACACCATTATGGCAAAGGATTGTATTTTCAAACCTAGGATTAATCTGTATTTTATCCATCTATTCAATGCTTTCATTCTGTACTCAATCATTAGAATATGTACAAGTCGCTCATTTCGACTATAGATATCATTTAGCAACGAGTAATCATGGGTACATGAAATTTAACAATGACAACAAAACAATCTGCTAAAAGTCGTGAAAAAGTGGCTGCTGATGCCTATTTAAAATTTCTACAGGCTAAAGGTGCCTCAAGCCGTGCGCTTTATTTGCGTTCAAAGTTTTTAGATACATTTATGGAAAAACTGGCAGGCAAGATACAAACGCGCAAAGAATTTGCTACAGCGCTTGAAGTGACCTTAGCAACCTTATCAAATGATGAAAGAAGCAATGCGCTCAATACGGCGCGTGAATACTTCCCATTTTGGATGAATGATATTAAAGCGATTGCCATGTTTGAAGAATACTATGGCTTTAATATTAGTGACGTACAGTGGAAACCAAAACACGCTACGTTGAAAGCGCTGACTGATGAATTAGAAGTGTCCAAACTAAACGATATTGAGAGTCAGTCACTTAATCGATACAGACACTTACTTATACAAAAAGGTGCTGACAAATCTGTTGTAGACACCCGCTCCAAACTAGCAAAAATCATCTTATTGCGCTTACGAGATGCCCCAACAAACAATCATGCCATTTATCGAATATCGGTGGATATTACTTTACCGCTATTTAAAACCAAAGAAATCAAACAACTATATCTGGATGTTGTTCGCGAGTTTTATTATTTTTGGCTGGATGACCCAGATGCTGAAATCAAGGCTTTTAGCTAGGCACAAGGCTGCCATACCATTGCAAACTGACGTACACTTGTATAATACTGAACCTATACCACCTAGATAAAAAAAGGTATATTTTTGTATATGATTAAAGTTGCAAATAATATTAACATCTATAAAGCAACTTCTCACCAGCATTAAATGCTTAATAATAAGTTCATCTAGAAAGCAGTATATGAGTCGTGTTGCGGTATTTAACCAAAAAGGGGGAGTAGGCAAGACAACAACTTCTCTTAATCTAGCTGCAGCGCTTAATCGTAATGATGCCAAGTCGCTTCTCATCGACATGGATCCGCAAGGCCATCTAACAGAAATAAATGAGCATCTAAAGCCAGATGCTGCTCAAAGCTTATTTGATCACTATCAAAATAACACGCCTTTGAAATCACTGATAGTTGAGTGGAAAAATGTCAGTGATATTATTCCATCACATAAACAACTCATTAAAGTTGACTCCAATTATGGCAAAGGTCCTGCCATTTTGAACAAACTAAACTATGGTTTAAATGCGCTTGAAAAAGAAGTTACCTATGACAACATTATTATGGATTGTTGTCCCTATGTAGGCGTGCTGTCACTCAACGCTATTTTTGCAGCAGACTTGGTCATCATCCCGATATCATCTGATTTCTTATCATTAAAAAGCGCACTAAAAGTAGAGAAATCATTACATTCATTGGAAAGTGTATTAAAAAAACGCTTGGACAGGCGTTATTTACTCACCTCATTTGATCAACGTCGCAAAATGTCATTTGAGGTACTGAAGCAAGCAGAAACGTTGTTTGGTCAAGACTTATGTAAAACAGTGATTAATGCTAATGTGGCATTAGCTGAAAGTCCCTACCACCATCAAGATATCTTTAACTACCAAGAAAAAAGCCAGGGAGCGCAAGACTATTACACGCTAACGAGTGAGCTTCTCAGGGACTTGTTGGTTAATATTAGCTAGTACTCAGCAATAATACGATCTAAAACGTCATCAAAGTCCGTACTCGACTGACGTGAGTTAAGCGCAGTAGAAATATTCAACACTTCGCAATTAAGGTACATCTGCATTAACTTTGCTCTGGCTTCGTCTTCTGTTTTGCCATAAATCTGCAAATTATCAACAACCGCACCATTGTTGCAGCGAATTTTGTATGCGTACTTTGT
>JBFIDU010000056.1:0-9492 GCA_041603755.1 Methylophilaceae bacterium | reverse complement strand
CTTGTAGAGTCGGCTACTAGCGCCATTACAACTGCTGAAACCGCACCAGCACCTTGTATCGCGCGTCCAATAATGACTGTAATAATATCTGTTCCAATAGCTGCAACTACACTACCGACGACAAAAATGAGCATGCCAATATAGATGACTTTTTTTCTTCCATATTTATCACTGGCGATACCAAAAGGAAGTTGCAGCAATACTTGTGTCAAACCATAAGCGCCCAGTGCGAGACCTACCATTGTATGATTTTCTCCACCTTTCAACGTTTGCGCATAAATGGCAAATATTGGCAGAATAAGAAACATCCCAAGCATCCGTAAACCATAAATCGAGGCTAAACTAATGGTGGCTCGCCGTTCTTTTGGCGACATCTTTTCAGAAATTTGCATGAAACCTTAGCTGAATTCAAAATAATTGCGTATATTATCAGGTTGCCCCAATTTTTAGTTAAAGCAATGATGGAATTTATTAAAATACGCGGTGCTCGCACCCACAACTTAAAAGACATTTCTCTAGACATTCCACGTAACCAACTCGTCGTCATTACCGGTTTATCAGGCTCAGGAAAGTCCTCACTCGCTTTTGATACACTCTATGCCGAAGGTCAAAGACGCTATGTAGAAAGCTTGTCTGCTTACGCAAGACAGTTTCTCGCGCGCATGGACAAACCAGACGTTGATTTAATTGAAGGTCTTTCACCCGCTATTTCAATCGAGCAAAAATCAACCTCACACAATCCACGCTCAACTGTTGGTACGGTGACAGAGATTCATGATTACTTGCGCTTGCTCTATGCCCGTGCAGGCGACCCAGAGTGCCCAGAACATCATATCAAGCTACAAGCACAAACAGTCAGCCAAATGGTTGATGCGATTCTTAAGTTACCTGAAGAAACGAAATTGATGATTTTGGCACCAGTCGTTTCCAACCGGAAAGGCGAGCAGTTAGATTTGTTTGATGACTTAAAAGCACAAGGCTTTGTCAGATTAAGGGTGGACGGAAAAATTTATGAAGTAGATGAACTGCCGAAGCTCACCAAAACAACCAAGCATAATGTAGATGTTGTCGTTGATAGGCTAAAAATTCGCGCTGATATGAAACAGCGTATTGCAGAGAGCTTTGAAACAGCGCTTAGATTAGCTGATGGCAAGGCAATAGCGCTTGAAATGGACACTGATGAAGAACATCTGTTTTCAGCTAAATTCTCTTGCCCAGTATGTGATTACTCACTTGCAGAATTAGAACCGCGTCTATTTAGTTTTAACAATCCAATGGGGGCTTGTCCAACCTGTGACGGCTTGGGTAACGTCAGCTTCTTTGACCCTAAACGCGTCGTCGCATTCCCATCTCTATCCTTGGCTAGTGGGGCGATTAAGGGTTGGGACAAACGGAATCAATTTTACTTTCAAATGCTATCAAGTCTGGCTGCACACTACGGTTTTGACTTAGAAACTGCTTTTGAAGATTTATCACCAGAAGCACAAAATATACTGCTGAATGGCTCAGGTAAAGAGCAGATTGCGTTCAGATATATCAATGAACGCGGCACATTTTTCACCAAGACACACACATTTGAGGGCATCTTAAACAACCTGCAACGCCGTTATCGCGAGAGTGACTCCTCTGCGGTTAGAGATGAATTATCCAAATACATCAATAGTGCCAGTTGTCCGGACTGCGGAGGCACGCGACTTCGTCGTGAGGCCAGACATGTAAAAGTAGGGGATAAAAACATTCATCAAGTTTGTGAGTTGCCTCTCATGCAAGCACACACTTTTTTTGACACATTAGCACTCGAAGGGGCGAAATTAGCCATTGCTGATAAAATCGTCAAAGAAATTAGCAACCGTCTAAAATTCTTAACAAATGTTGGTTTAGAGTATTTATCACTATCGCGTTCCGCAGAAACACTGTCTGGTGGCGAGGCTCAGCGCATTCGTCTCGCAAGTCAAATTGGTAGCGGCCTTACCGGTGTGATGTATGTTTTAGATGAACCGTCTATCGGGCTTCATCAACGTGACAATGATAGATTACTGGATACGCTGAAGCGTTTACGCGATATTGGTAATAGTGTGATCGTGGTTGAACATGATCAAGACGCAATTATGACGGCAGATTATGTGATCGACATAGGGCCAGGTGCTGGCGAACATGGGGGTCAAATAGTTGCTGAAGGCTCCCCTGCTGAAGTACTGGCGAATGATGCATCACTCACAGGACAATACCTGAGTGGTAAAAAACAAATTATTTACAGAAAGACACGTACTAAGCCTGATCCTAAAAAATGGATAAAACTAACGAATGCAACTGGTAATAACTTACGTAATGTTACGGCAGAAATTCCAGTTGGCTTACTGACTTGTGTCACTGGTGTCTCTGGAAGTGGCAAGTCTACACTGATTAACGACACACTATACCGTGCTGTTGCACAACATTTATATCGCAGTAATGCCGAGCCAGCAGCGCATGATGATATTGAAGGGCTCGCTTTTTTTGACAAAGTCGTTGATGTCGATCAAAGTCCAATTGGTCGCACTCCCCGTTCAAACCCTGCCACTTATACTGGCTTATTTACCCCTATCCGAGATTTGTTCGCGGCTGTACCAGAGAGTAGAGCGCGTGGCTATGGTCCTGGACGCTATTCATTCAATGTAAAAGGTGGTCGTTGCGAGGCCTGTCAGGGTGATGGTGTGATTAGAGTTGAAATGCACTTTTTGCCCGATGTATATGTACCTTGTGATGTGTGTAAAGGACAGCGCTACAATCGCGAAACTTTAGAAATCCATTTTAAAGGTAAGAACATTCGTGAAATTCTAGAACTGACAGTTGAACAAGCACATGCATTTTTTAGTGCGCAACCAGCTATTGCTAGAAAACTGAAAACATTGCTTGATGTGGGACTTGGTTATATCACACTGGGTCAAAGTGCTACCACATTATCTGGTGGTGAAGCGCAACGAGTAAAATTAGCACTAGAACTTAGTAAGCGTGATACTGGTCGCACGCTCTATATTTTAGATGAGCCAACCACTGGCTTACACTTTGCAGACATCCAATTACTGCTTGATGTGATTCACCGTCTGCGCGATGCTGGCAACACCATCGTCATCATTGAACATAATTTGGATGTGATTAAAACCGCGGACTGGATTATTGATATGGGTCCAGAAGGGGGCGACGGTGGTGGTATGATCATCGCACAGGGCACACCAGAAGCTGTAGCAGAAACTGAAGGCAGCTATACTGGGAAATACCTGAAGCCTATGCTCTAACAAATCGATTAAACATAGCACTTAGCTTCAGAAACAAAGACATGGTAAGCATCAATTTTTTCAGCAAGCACTTCCTTATTTTCAAGACCTAGTGTAGCTGCGACATCATCACTCAAGGTGTTTGCAATTTCAATTGGCGTCTTGCCATGCTCTAAATCAAAAGCAATATGTGCTGCAACGTAAACCACTGGTGCGAGTTTACATGCATTCTGGCTTAATGGATTAGTATAGTAGCGTATTGCACGTGCAATTTCCTCAGGAAAGTTCCAATGACGTGCAAGCTTCTCTCCAACCTGACAATGATCGATACCAATCACGGAATGTTCGACCTTGCTGCGCTCTAGTACATTTTTGCCCTTACAAACTTCATCAATTTGTTTGCCTGCGCCAGGAAATACAATATGTATTGGTAACTCACCTACTGTATGCATTAATCCCGCCATGTAGGCTGAATCTGTGTCATAACCAGCTTCTTTTGCAAGCTGTCTGGCTATTGAGGCAGTAACCAAACTATGCTGCCAAAAGCGTTTTAAATTTAAGCCTGGCACATCAGTAAATGCTGACACTACACCACAAGCTATCACAAGTGTTTCTAGTTTTGCCAAACCAATTAACGAAATAGCCTCTTGAATAGAACTCACTTCACGGCTGCACCCAAAATAGGCTGAATTCGATAGCCTA
Organism: Methylophilaceae bacterium; assembly: GCA_041603755.1. Classification (GTDB taxonomy): domain Bacteria; phylum Pseudomonadota; class Gammaproteobacteria; order Burkholderiales; family Methylophilaceae. The sequence goes on along the minus strand of JBFIDU010000056.1, from coordinate 5,536 downwards.
AGCACCTTAGCGGATAAGACCAAGTCATGATTTATTTTATCTGCTAAGATTTTGATATCAACATCACCATCATTAAGCAGCGCTGTTACCTCTTGCACCACTTTAGGTAACATAGGCATTGTTTGTGGTTGATCAAAAAATTTATCAATTAAGTTCATGACGACCTCTATTTGGCAATAAGATTACCAAACAGCATAAGCCTGTTTGCTATATTTCAATGCTGCGAATAAACAGTAGAACTAGGGTCTAATCCTAATAGTAGCGAAGAATTAAAAACTAATAGAAATAAGCGTAAGCAAAAATGGAAATGGCTAGAAGACTTAATATAAATTTAATGGCTAATGCAAATACGAATCCCAATCCTGCGGCTACTCCTACGCGTGTTGCGTCACTGGCATTTCTCATTGCGAGTAGCTCACCGACAACTGCACCAATGATAGGGCCAATGATTAAACCAACAATCCCTGCAAAAACACCCAATACAGCGCCAATCAATGTTCCCCATAATGCTAATTTGCTTGCGCGGGCTCTTTTCGCTGTAATATAAGAAGCAAAAAAATCTAATACCCAAGCAATCAATGCAATCGCAGCAATAATAACTATCGTAACTTCACTAACGCGTGCAAAGCCATCTATCCAAGCACCTAATAATAACCCAGAAAAAATGAGCACTATCCCTGGCAATACAGGTAATGCTAGTCCAATAAAGCCCAGTATTACTAATGCAACAGCTAATATCCAATACCAATCCACTCACGTTCCTTTAAGGTGCTTGCACCATGTGTAATCTAGCACTAATTGTCGCTGTCCGTCGATTTAGATAACGGGTATTTCGATGCTTGTCATAATAACGTGGGTTTGGCACCATGACGGCTAATCTTGCTGCTTCTGAGGTCGATAAACGATGTGCCCCTTTATTAAAGTAATGTCTAGTTGCAGCTTCTGCACCAAAAACGCCATTCCCCCACTCAATCACATTAAGGTAAATTTCATATATCCGTTTTTTGCTGAGTAGTTGCTCTAGCATCAATGTAATAATCACTTCTTCAAATTTTCTGACTAAAGAGCGCTTACTGGATAGGAATAAATTTTTCGCCAGCTGCTGCGAGATTGTTGATCCACCTGCGACCAATTTTCCCTTTTTAACATTCTTTTTAAACGCATGCTCAATACCCTGCCAGTCAAAGCCATTATGGGTCATGAACTTTGCATCCTCACTAGCGATAACAGCACGCTTTAAATTACTTGAAATCTTTTCATAGTCAATCCATTGATGCTTTAATTTCGCTTCTGGATTTTCCTCTCGCATCATGGCAAGACTTGACTCCATAAATGCAGTTGATGAAGGATTGAATTTAATGAACCAACAAATTTGGATAAATATCCAAAGATAATGCAGCAATAGCCACAAAAGAAGAAATGCAAATAAACGTTTAATATATCCAGCCGCAGTCAGCGGCTTTGCTTTTGGCTTACTATTAAAAAACCACTGTAATAACAAAATTTATACTCTCAGCTTCTCAATAACAGGTCCCGTCAGTGGACGCATATTACGCCAACAATAAAAGGCCTCTGCTGCTTGTTCTACTAACATGCCTAACCCATCAACAACAGTCGCACCTGCTTCTCGCGCTTGTTTCATAAAGGGAGTTTCTTTGCCATACATCATATCGTATGCCAAACAGCCATCCGCAAAAATATCATCTGGAATTGGTAATCTTGCATCTTGCAACCCAACTGAGGTTGCATTAATCACAATATCAAACTTTTGCCCTTTCAAATCTGCAAAAGCACAAGCAGCGAATTTAACAGAGCGGTATTCAACCAAATCTTTTACTTTATCCAACATAGCAACGGCTTTGCTCACGCTACGGTTAGCAATCACCAATTGGCTAGGTGCTGCGTTTAATATTGGATGTAAAACACCTTCAGCCGCGCCACCTGCCCCAAGCATTAAAACCCGCTTACTAAATATGGACTTATGTAAATTTTGTTCAATATCACGCACAAGTCCAATACCGTCGGTATTATCACCAACAATATTGCCATCAGAAAACAGTAATGTATTAACAGCACCAGCCTGCCTCGCATGCATCCTCAGCTGATTCGCTAATTTAAACGCCTCAAACTTGAATGGGACTGTTACATTGGCTCCTTTGTAGCCTTTCGCCATGAGTTCTGCCACCGTTTCCTTAAAACCATCTATCGGTGCCTCAATGGCTTCATACTCAATATTCTGATTAGTTTGTGCGGCAAAGGCTGTATGTATATCTGGTGATTTACTATGTGCGATCGGGTGGCCGATAACAGCGTACTTGTCTGTCATGCTACTAATTACTCCAAGGCAAGCCCGCATGCCGCCAACCGTTGATGAGCGTGCGTTGTCTTTCCGCATTTGCCTCACCTTCAAAACCTTCTAGCATATTGTATGCTTCCGTATAACCTAATGAAGAAGCTAATGTTGCGGCGTTATGTGAGCGCCCGCCAGTTCGACACATAAAGATGACCAAGGCCTCTTTATCGACCTGCATTGTCAAATGGTTAGCAAAGTCAGGGTTAGCTACCATCCCTGGGTAAAATGCCCATTCAATGTGAACTGTATCTGGAACCTTACCGACAAGCTCCAGCTCTGCACTAGAGCGTACGTCGACTAGCACGGCATGCTCAGTCTTTTGCAAAACATCATAGACCTCCATCGGTGTAAGTGCACCTGAATAAGGCAAATGACTATCCTCTGCTCTTTGTTTTGCACGAGCCAGTATTTTACTAATTGCTTCCATTCTTTACTCCTGTCTATTTAGGGTAGCCTGTACCAAAAATGCCTATCGTTACAAATAGTATATCGCTAAACCATCAAACAATCACATCTAGCCAAAAGCACACAATTGGTGCGTTTTTTTATCTTTTGCACCATAAATGTGCGTTCATATTGATGTACTTTGTAAAACTTATGAATACTCGCTATTTTAAGCTTTTTTAAATGGCACAATTCCTGCTAATATCCACTATTAAATTTTATTTTAAAATAATATTTAGATCCGATTTTCAATTCATTCAATATTAGGAGATTGTAATGTCTGTAGCAAACGTAATGAAGCTAATAATAGATAATGACATTAAATTTGTCGATTTTCGCTTTACTGATACCCGCGGTAAAGAACAACATACCACTGTACCAGTATCAGCTTTTAATGAAGATAAATTTACCGAAGGCCATGCTTTTGATGGTTCCTCTATTGCTGGATGGAAAGGCATCCAGGCTTCAGACATGCAACTAATGCCAGACCCTTCAACAGCAAATATCGACCCTTTCATGGATGAACCTACACTTATCCTAACCTGTGACGTTGTTGACCCAACAGACGGCAAAGGTTATGACCGTGATCCTCGTTCAATCGCAAACCGTGCTGAAGCTTACTTGAAATCAAGCGGTATCGGCGATACTGCATACTTCGGACCAGAGCCTGAGTTCTTTATTTTTGATAGTGTTGCTTGGGATATTGGCATGGGTGGTAGCTCAGTTAAAATCAATTCAGAAGAGGCTGCATGGCAATCAGGCGACACATTTGAGGGTGGCAATACAGGTCACCGTCCTAAAGTGAAAGGTGGTTACTTTCCAGTACCACCTGTAGATTCACTCATGGACGTACGTTCTGCAATGTGTACGACACTGGAAGCAATGGGTGTTCCAGTTGAAGTACATCATCACGAAGTAGCTACCGCAGGGCAATGTGAAATCGGTACTAAATTTGCTAGCTTGGTACAACGCGCTGACTGGACACAAATCCTTAAATACGTTGTGCTTAACACAGCACACGCTTACGGTAAAACAGCAACCTTCATGCCTAAGCCTATCCTAGGTGATAACGGCTCTGGTATGCATGTACACCAATCTGTATGGAAAGATGGCAAGAATCTATTTGCAGGTGACGGTTATGCAGGCTTAAGTGAATTTGCACTTTACTACATTGGCGGCATTATTAAACATGCTCGTGCACTAAATGCTATCACTAACCCAAGCACAAACTCATACAAACGCTTAGTACCAGGCTTTGAAGCGCCAGTAAAACTAGCATACTCAGCTAAAAACCGTTCTGCTTCAATCCGTATCCCATTTGTTCATTCAGACAAAGCACGTCGTGTTGAAGCACGCTTCCCTGACCCAACAGCCAACCCATACTTAGCATTCGCTGCAATGCTAATGGCAGGTTTGGATGGTGTGCAAAATAAAATCCATCCTGGTGAGCCAGCAACTAAAGACCTTTATCACCTTCCACCTGAAGAAGATGCAGCAATCCCAACTGTTGCAACCTCATTAGAGCAAGCTTTACAAGCTTTAGAAGATGATCATGAGTTCCTTACTCGTGGTGGTGTATTCTCTGAAGACTGGGTAAGTTCATATATTGCATTCAAAATGGATGAAGTTACGCAACAACGCATGACACCGACTCCTCTAGAGTTTGATATGTACTATAGCTGCTAATTCATATTCAGCACCAAAAAAGGGCAGCATAGCTGCCCTTTTTTATGGCTAAACCGTTGCGAATATCACATATCGCATTCTTTTGCTTATAGCCGTCAACCAATTTAGTAAGAACTTCGTTGCTAACAATAACAGTCTCATCTAAACTACTGGTATGAAAAGACAATTTATTTTTATTAGTACCTTCATGTTTGCTTTTTTCCTTCCCGCTTTAGGTTATGCGGAAATCTATAAGCATGTCGACGCCGATGGGCGTGTTACCTATTCGAATGTGAAAATAAAAGGTGCTAAAAAAATTAATATTGAGCCTGCTGATACTAATTTTGGCACACAAAACAATAGCGAGACTAGCTCACCCAAGAGCAAGCCAGCACCAGCGAACTTCCCCAAAGTTGATGCTGAAACACAAAAAAGCAGAGATAACTCAAGAAAGCAAATTCTTTTATCTGAACTGGAATCAGAGAGAAGAGCATTGGAACAAGCAAAAAAAGCTTATGAAGAAGGCAAATCAAATCCAGAAACTTACCGTACTCAAAGTGGCGCCATTCGTCGTAATGTACCTAAATTCCAGGAAAAAATGGAAAGATTGCAAGCGGATGTCGATGCACATCAGCGTAATATAGAGCTACTTGAGAAAGAAATTAGTAATATTAACTAAGTTATCCTGTATTATAAAACTGGCTTATCTTTTGCTTTGTTTTATATTATCAATAACTTTATTACTAGTATTTAACTCATGGTCCAACAAGTTCCCGCCTGCTTCACTGGTTTAGAGAGCCTTGCCGTTTCAGTCATCTTACTAAACGCCTCAAAGCAAGTTATTTATATGAACCCAAGCGCTGAGGCCTTATTTGCAATGAGCGCAACGCAAACAGCAGGCACACATATCAATGATCTGTTTATCAATTGTGAAGTACTAGATTTAGCCATCGAACATGCCACCGCGAGCAACGGGCCGTTTAGAGAGCATGAGTTTGCTATTACGACCCAGCGCCAGCTTTCGTTTGCAGTCACTTGCACCGTTACACCAACTGTGATGCATGATGCAAGACT
>JBFIDU010000055.1:0-9527 GCA_041603755.1 Methylophilaceae bacterium | reverse complement strand
TTTTTATTTTTTCGGTAATTTCACTTAATAGTGTTTCAGGGTCTGGTAATCGCATCGTTTTATGTTGTCTGTTGACTATCAAAATAAGATTGTAATATTACTTGTGCTGCGACAGCATCAATCATGTCTTTTTGTTTGCGACCTTTGATCCCTACATCAGTTAAATGCTGAGATGCTTCTGCCGAACTTAAACGCTCATCGACTAAAATAACCGGCAAATTAAATCTACCCTCTAATCGTTGTGCAAATTTTTTTGCTAAATGTGTTAACTGATGTGCTTGGCCGTCCAAGTAGACGGGTAAGCCAACAATTAATAAACTAGGTTGCCAATCGGCGATGAGGCGGCTAATTTCATTAAACTTGATGGCGTTCACTTCGGAATCGATAGTGCAATGCGCATGTGCTGATTTGATAGCCGTTTCTCCAACCGCAACACCGATGCGTTTTTCTCCAAAGTCAAAAGCGAGCACTGTGCCTTCAATCTGCGGGTAGCGTCGATCTAAAATAGGCAAGTGGCTTTGGTTTAACATCTCAGGCATGCCCAGCAACGTCTGAAAGATTGCTCATATTTAGTCCCATTATTTGCATGGCTATGTTGAGACGATCATGAGAAGGGGCATCAAAAATAATATGATGTAACGATTCGTTTTGTTTGGCTTCTATGTTAAGCCATGCATTCAGTCCCATTTCTTCTTCAAGCTGACCAGGAGACCATCCTGCATAACCCAGCGCAACCATCATTTTTTTTGGTGCTTCGTTTTTTGCCGCTGCTTCTAGAATATCTTTTGAAGTTGTTAGCGCAATTGATTCATTAATTTGAATAGTTGAATCATATTCTAGGTGTGGCACATGCAAAACAAAGCCACGCTCTTGCTGGACAGGGCCACCTTCGAATACATGGTTTTTGAGTATTGGTGATGGTGTTGGATCCAGTTGAATTTGTTTGAGCAAGTCTGCAATACTGTGTTTGGTTGGTCTATTCAGAACAATACCCATTGCACCATCTTCGGAATGTGAGCAGATAAATGTGATTGTTTGAGAAAAACGAGGGTCAGACATGCTAGGCATTGCAATAAGAAACTGACCTGTTAGATTGATGTTTTCCAATGCCATTATATTATCATAATTTCAATTAACTTGACGATGGTATAGACCTAAATGCGTGATTGAATGTTCGTTATATCGGAACATTTAAGCTTCTAGATACCCTGTAATTTCTAGACCAAACCCATCCATGCTGGGCATTTTACGTGGCGTCGCCATCAGTTTCATTTTTTTAACGTTTAAATCCAACAAAATTTGCGAACCAATTCCATATGTTCTCAGCTCTTGGTTGTAGCGAATCGGCTCATCTGCTTCTTGAATACGGCTGATTAAATCTGTATCAGATTCGCTATGATAGAGTAATACCATTACCCCACACTCGGCATTAGAGATTGTTTGCATTGCTTTTAATGTATTCCAGCTGTGTGATGCGCTAGTACTATCCAATAAGTCGAATACCGATAGTGGTTCATGAACCCGAACCAACGCTTCTACATCAGGACTTGGATTTCCTTTTACCAGTGCAAGATGAGTTTCTTTTGAAATTTTATCTCGATAAGCAATAAGCTGCATTTGTCCATAGGGTGTCGTAATGCTACGTTCAACAGCTCTTTCAATTAACGTTTCATGCTCACTTCGGTAATGGATTAAGTCAGCAATCGTACCGATTTTGATATTATGTTTGGCCGCAATCTCGACTAGGTCAGGTAGCCTCGCCATTTCACCATCATCTTTTAGAATCTCGCAAATAACACTAGAAGGTTCTAGTCCAGCCAATGCGGCTAAATCTGATCCTGCTTCTGTGTGTCCCGCACGCACTAATACGCCGCCATTCATCGCTTTAAGCGGGAACACATGACCAGGACTGACAACGCTACTGGCATTTGCATCTTTGGCTACTGCTGCTTGAATCGTTCTGGCACGGTCTGCTGCTGAAATACCCGTTGTTACCCCGCTAGAGGCCTCAATGGACACCGTGAAATTTGTACCTAAACGTGTGCCGTTATGGTTAACCATTTGCGGTAGGTTCAATTGTTGACATCTTTTTTCATCTAGCGTTAAACAAATCAAACCACGGCCGTGTTTTGCCATAAAATTAATATTTTCAGCGGTTGCAAATTCTGCTGCAATGACAAAATCACCTTCATTTTCGCGATTTTCATCATCTACCAAAATAACCATCTTGCCATCTCTGATATCGGCTATGATTTCTTTAATAGGACTAATTTTGCTATGCGGCATTTTAATTACTTTCCTTTTCCCATTGCTGCATTCTTTCCATGTAACGAGCAATCAGATCTATTTCTAAATTGACTTGGCTACCAGCTTTTAGCAGGCCAAGTGTAGTTTTTTCAACGGTATGTGGGATGAGGTTGATACTGAATATGTCTTTTTCAATCGTATTTGTTGTTAGGCTGACCCCATTGACACAAATCGATCCTTTACGAGCAATGTATTTTGAAATCGCATGCGGCGCTTCAATCATCAGTAGCCAGCAATCATTAACTGGTTCAAATGTCTTCACTACGCCGATACCATCGACATGGCCACTGACTAAATGACCGCCCAGACGGTCATTTGCACGTAAAGCTTTTTCTAAATTAACTGGACCCGCACAATTCAACCCAGTTGTGACACGCAGCGTTTCTTTGGAAATGTCTGTTGTAAAAGTGCCCCCATCTATGTGGGTTACTGTAAGGCAAACACCATTGACGGCAATACTATCGCCTTCCTTTACGTCTTCCAAACCAAGTTGCTCAGCATTGATGCTGGCTTGAATATCGCCTTCTGACCCCAGAATCGTTTCAATTTGCCCAACGGCTTCAATAATTCCTGTAAACATGGCGCTATTTTAACAGTTGTCTTTATATTTTTTTCAAGTATTCAATCCGGCAAATTATAATAATTAGCATTGTTGGTATATTAATTGCTGTACTTAATCCATATTAGGATTAATACGAAAGTTGCGGTTAGATGTTAGGTGGTTTTTTAAATACGGTTCAAAAGGTATTAAGTCAAGGTGCTAATGACAAGCTTGATTGGTTAGACACGCTTGAAGGTATGACCGACCTTGACGCGTTGATTACGGCTAAAGAGCAGCTGTCGAAGATAGATTTCTTTTTTCCTAAAGATTTAAAAGACAAGATTAATTTAGTACTAGAAGCCGATGCGCAATCTTATCAAAAAGTGAAGCGCGTAACATATAACTATCTGATTAAATTGAAAGAAGATAAAGCGCTAAAAGAAGATGTGCATATTGTTGTGTACGAGTTTCTGCGTCAGCTTTATGCTTCATATTCACAGATACTTGATGCTTACAAAGCACAAGCAAAAGTAAAGCTCGAGCCCGATCAAATCAATTTATTATTAGCACGCTATTTGAATGCAGCTTTTATGATGTCGAAGTGGCGTTATTTCGACGATCAACCAGCGCCACATGGCGTTTGGGAGAATGTACATAAAGTCATCAAAATTGCCGAAGAATTGTCAATTTTGAATAAAAACTTGTTTCTATATAGTTTTCAAATTAAAGAAACAAGTATTGCTACACTATTAAAGCGTGGCTTTATGGTTGACACCTTGCACAAAGGGAACTATACGCAAATGGAAATTGAATTGACAGATCGTATTCTAAAAGTCTGGTCAACGAATCCATTAATCGTCAATACCTTTAAACCAAATCGCTATCATTTCTTTATCCAGTTAGAAGATGATAAGGGGCCAGAAAGGCTTCGTCACCAAGAGCGTTTTGCTAATTGCCGCTACTGGAAAACAACGCGTTTGATTGATTTAATGGAGGCTTATCTATGTGCGGTAGATATGCAAAAGCCTTTGCGAGAATTTGGCTTAGATAAAGTTGCGCGTCCTGCAGTCATTGTTAAGTTATTCAAAAAACTTAGGATTGACTGGTGTGTTGAAGGCTATTCCAGACAGCGTCGAAGTGAAAAAAGAAACCAAAAGAATAGTTTAATTAATGTCAGTCACACGATACCTGTGATACACCAGAGATTGATGCGTATTCAGGCAAAGCAACAAGAAAATGACGCTGACAGAAATAGTTTTACCTTTGAATTAAAAGTAGCAACACACAGGCCTGTGCAATCCTCAGAAATGAAGCAGGAGCCATCTGCACTGGGGGATGAAAATTTTTGGATGGTTGATGAGAGTAATAGTGGCTTTGCGGTTGATTTTGGCAATGAACCAGCAGCTTGGGCTGAAATTGGTGCCATTGTCGGATATACCGAGATGGGATTTAAAAAAGGCTTCAATATTGCAGAGATTAAGAGTGTTAGAAAGCTCAAAAATGGGAATTATCGAGCTGGATTTAAAAAAATATCGCACAATGTGGCAGCTGTCCAATTATCCATTGTTGAGAAAAACACATTTGAACAGGTAGTGGAAGGTTATTATTTGGAAGATGGTGAAGAGCATACTCATCAATCTGCTGTTTTCCCAGGTTTTCTTGTTGATAATGATGCTAATTTAGCACCTAAATTACTTATCTCAAGAAAGCAGTTTAGAAGAGGCAAACTTTATAATATCAATATTGAAGGCGATAACCATTTAATTACTGCTGGTAAAGTAATCAATAAGCAACGGGAGTGGATTCTGTTTGAAGCGCTACTTTAGTTTGTTTGGGCTGAAAACATAAAATAGATTTGGCTCACTGATAATGTAAATATTATCATTGGTATCGATAGTAATGCCTTCTGCTTGAGGAACACTTTTACTCAACCCGTGAAATCCTTTCCATAGTGAAAGGGCTCCTAGCGGTTTTGCATCAACATCAAACTCTTTGACTAATTTAGACTCTTCACTTAGTAATAACATATGGCCAGACTTGCTGATGTAGTTAACGGATGATAAATCGCGCATGGCCCATGACAACATTTTGTCATACTGACTTAATTTTTCTAGTTCAACATTGATGATGCCGTCTTTAGGGGTATTCGTTAACCCTTGCACTGCAACAACATATTTTGGGTCTCTTTCCTTGACAACGATAAGTCTATTCTGGTGATTGTCCCAAGAGATACCTTCAAAGTTTTTATTGCCTCTTTCATTAATACCTAATCTGATTTTTGGGGCGGTCGTTACATCCAATGATTTTACGTCATCCTCGAGATTAATAAGGATAAGGCGGCTGTCTCGTTCATCAGCTATCACGAACTGATTTCCTTCAATATGTGTAATACCCTCCATGTCATCAACACCGTTGATATGTACTGTTCTGATTACTTCACCCTGAAGACTCAGCTCAATTAATTTTGGGTCTTGATTTAAAACAGTAAATAGTGTGTTCGTTTCTGCGTTATAAGTGAGCCCTGAAGCATCATCTAGGTTGCCAATTTCTCGACCATCAATCGTAACCTGATAATTTTTTAGATCAAGCGCATTAGGGTCGAGTGTTGATTGTTTGTTATGCCAAAAAAACCATCCAATAGCTTCAAGCCTGTATATATATATCAGTAAAATCGCTAACAGGATTGCGCTAGCCCATAGAAACAGTCGCAGACTTTTTTTCATACAGCCTTATTGTGTTAATAGTGATCTTGAATGTTTGGTGCACATTGACTCTAAAATGACCATCAGACTTAAATAAAGTTTACATTCCAACACCAGGTTGCATAAGTTTGCACTTTCGTTTAAGAAAGTGCATTAGCAAGCAGCCTTAAGCAAGAAGACGCAGCAAAGGTTTATATGTAACTTAGAAAAACAAAAATCAGTTGTAGTTAGTATGTAATGTATTCGTTTCGAGTCATTCGTTTAATTTTTAATAAATTTTACTAAAAGCATTGCAATCTTAATGGCATATGCTGTTAAGATTTCGCAATGTCAATTTTCAGCCATTTTTTCTCAAAATCAGGTTTGCCATATGAGCTCTTTGTAGGGCTTCGTTATACGCGTGCTAAACGTAAAAACCACTTTATTTCGTTTATTTCGCTTACCAGCATGGTAGGTATCGCCCTAGGTGTCGCTGCATTAATCATTGTTTTATCGGTAATGAATGGTTTTCAATCAGAGCTGCGTAATCGCATTCTTGGCGTTGCATCTCATATTGAAATTACTGAATATTCTAATCAGTTAAGTCAATGGAATGCGCTGGCCAAGCAAATTGATACGCAGCAACAAGTACAAGCCAGTGCGCCATACATTATGGCGCAAGGCATGTTAAGTAATGGGCAAGCTGTGCAAGGTGCCTTGGTGCGTGGTATTCAACCAGACTTAGAAGACAAAGTGGCCGATCTTGGCAGCAACATGAAGCAGGGGCAATTGTCGGATTTACGATCAGGTTCATTTAATATTATTCTGGGCGCAGATCTGGCATATGCACTCGGGGTTAATGTCGGTGAGAAAGTTGTGTTAATGGCACCGCAAGGCCAGTTTACACCGACAGGTGTCGTACCAAGAATTAAACAGTTCACCGTGGTGGGCTTATTCCAAATTGGTATGTATGAATATGATGCGGGCTTAGCGCTAATTCACATTCAAGATGCCGCAAAGTTGTATCGCATGGGTGATAAAGTTTCTGGTTTGCGCTTGAAAATAAATGATTTATTCAAAGCACCTGCTATGACGCAAGCGCTTGGAAAAACTTTAATGCCTATCGGCGCTTATTACATCACGGATTGGACACAACAGCATGCAAATTTCTTTAAAGCGATTCAGCTAGAGAAAAGGGTCATGTTTATTATTCTTACTTTAATCGTTGCTGTAGCTGCTTTCAATATTGTATCGACCTTGGTAATGGCGGTAACTGACAAACGAGCGGATATTGCCATTATGCGGACATTAGGTGCTAGTCCTCGTAGCATAATGCAAATCTTTATTATCCAAGGCGCACTTATTGGTATTATCGGCACATTCTTTGGCGCTATTTTGGGTATCGTTATTGCATTAAATATTGATACGATAATTCCTTTTATCGAAAACCTTTTCCACGTACAGTTTTTGGCTAAAGATGTTTACTACATTAGCGACTTACCCTCAAAGTTAGAGTGGAGCGATACGATCACGATTATTATCACGTCAATTATTTTGAGCTTGTTGGCGACTTTATACCCCAGCTACAAAGCATCTAAGATTAATCCTGCGGAGGCGCTGCGTTATGAGTAGTATTATCCGTTGTGAAAATCTGTGTAAAACATACACTGGCCTAGATGTTGCGGTCCTGAATGGTATTGATTTAAACGTTCGTAAAGGTGAGCAAATAGCAATAGTAGGCGCATCTGGGTCAGGTAAAAGCACCTTGTTGCACTTGCTCGGTGGCCTAGATACACCGAGCGACGGTATAGTGGAGTTGTTAGGCAATAACTTAAATCAACTTTCAGAAACTAGAAAAGGCCAAATCCGTAATGATGCCTTGGGCTTTGTGTATCAGTTTCATCATCTATTGCCTGAATTTACAGCAGTAGAAAATGTGGCAATGCCACTTCTAATCGGACGCATGTCGCGACAAAAGGCGCTTGCGCAAGCAAGTAAAATGTTAGAGAGGGTTGGCTTGTCGCATCGCTTAGAGCATATGCCGGGTGAGCTTTCTGGTGGTGAACGTCAACGTGCTGCATTAGCACGCGCGCTAGTGACAGAACCTGATTGTATTTTGGCGGATGAGCCTACAGGAAATTTAGATCGAGTAACTGCAAATCAAGTATTTGAGTTGCTGATTGAAATCAATGCGGCTTTAAAAACAAGTTTAATCGTCGTGACACATGATATGACGTTAGCAGACAAAATGGACCGGCGCTATCATTTAGAAGATGGTCGGCTTGTCCCAATGACATAATAATTAAGAGCCACGAGGCTCTTTTTCCATTAATTGTTATACGCCTGTATATAGATTATGATGGGTGTTTTCTAATAATAAAATAAAAATAATAAGATGATTTGCATCGTGCTTGGTGTTGTCTGTGGTGCGTGGATACTGCAGCAACAAGCAAGTTTACCATCCGTTTTAATCTCTACCATCTCGCTGATAGTATTAACAGCTATCTCTTTATCGCTATTAGTGTACCGAGAACAATACAGCAAAAAACCATTATTAAGAATGGTCGCTTTGCTGATTGTATCTGGATTGTTTGGCTATCACTACGCTGGTGTAATGGCGGAAATACGCTTAAGTGATGAATTGCCACCCACATGGGAACAAAAAAATATTGAAGTCATCGGTACGATTGCTTCAATGACTAAGGTTCAAGAGCAAGGTGAACAATTTAAGTTCTATGTTGAACAGATATTAACCCCAGATGCAGTTGTACCAAGCCATATTTTGCTTAACTACTTTGACGGTAATCAGTGGCACCGTAAAGCTAAAATAAAAGAGGGCAAAGCGACAGAAAAACCGCCAATATTCACAGTGGGAGAGCGTTGGCAATTGACAATCAGGTTAAAAAGACCCCATGCTACTTACAACCCCAACGGTTACGACTATGAAGCCTGGGCGCTTGCTAATAATATCCGTGCAATGGGCGTTGTGCGAAACAAAAGCGGCATGCAAAAAAAAGCAGACTTTGTTTGGCGGCCAGCGTACATCGTTGAATATTGTCGAGACAAAGTTGCACAACATATCACACGGACACTCAGCGGCAAGTCATATGCAGGTGTGATACGAGCATTAGTTGTCGGTGATGATAGCAAAATCAGCAGGCATGATTGGGATGTTTATCTCTACACAGGCGTCAATCATTTAATGAGTATTTCAGGTTTACACATCACCATGCTCGCAGGTTTAGCATTTACTGTTATTTCATTTGTCTGGCGAAGATTTTCACGATTAGTCATGTGGATGCCAACCAAAAAAGCAGCAACCATAGGTGGGGCAATGGTTGCATTACTTTATGCATGTTTGGCAGGCTTATCTATCCCCACGCAGCGTACTTTGTATATGTTAACGGTTGTTGCACTAGCATTGTTACTTAATAAGAGAATCAATTTCTCGCGCGTATTATTAATTGCTTTGTTCGTCGTTGTGTTGATCGATCCATGGTCTGTGAACGCACCTGGTTTCTGGTTATCATTTTCTGCTGTAGCAATCATTACATTTGCTACAGTTAATCGCTTGAGATTGCGGCATTGGTTTATAGAGGCTGTTAATACACAATGGTCTGTTACGTTGGGGTTATTGCCGTTTTTAATCTTTATGTTTGGGCAAGCCTCGATTGTTTCACCAATAGCAAATGCTTTTGCTATCCCTATTATTAGCTTATTGGTTGTACCGCTTTCCATTTTGGGTGCATTAATTCCACTGGATTTTATTTTACAGTTAGCACATAGCATATTGTCACTTTGTATGTTGGGCTTAAATTGGTTGGCAAGCTTATCATTTGCGACATGGCAGCAAGGAGTAGTGCCATTCTGGCGAGTTGCTATCGGTATGGTGGGTGTCATTTGGATATTGCTGCCGCGTGGAATCCCGATGCGTTGGTTGGGATTTATCTTAATGTTGCCAATGATATTTACGGAACAGCAGCAACTACATATCGGCG
>JBFIDU010000054.1:0-9700 GCA_041603755.1 Methylophilaceae bacterium | reverse complement strand
GGGAAAGTGATGTTCTTTATTGAAAGCAGTCAACGTACGTTCTGCCATGACGCGTAGCAATAGTGAATGCACCTGCGGTCGAGCACGGTTAATTTCGTTAAAGAAGAAAATAGATAGGTCTTCACCAGCTTCTAAAATAGGGCCTGGACTTACATGTGGCTTACCATCTTCACCCAGATAAGTGTGATATACCAAATCGTTGGGCATTAAATCGATTGTACCTTCAATCCTTTGATAAGCGCCACCAACACCGCGTGCAATTGCGCGCAAAAGTGTTGTTTTACCCACACCAACATCACCTTCTAGTAATACATGACCACGAGCAAAGATTGAGATAGTGATTAATCGGATAGGGTTGGTTTGGCCCACAACAACTTTATTGACTTCTGATTCAAGTGTCAGCGCATGTTGACGCCAGTCTGCTAATTGACGATCGCTCATCGTGTTTTCCTAATTATAAGTTTGGTTAGAATTAAAAGCTAATTTGTAACATAATGTAACAATACTAAACTATTTTTAAAAGAGTGTATACAGGTTTGTATAGTTAAATTTATTTTTTTATTCGCTCAGTGTTTTGAAGATTAATATAAGTTAGGGCTTTCCTGAAAAGCGTTTTCCAGCGAAAATAGCGTCTGTGTCAATAAGGATATAAAAATCATAATGTCAAAACAAAATAGTTATACCAAAGAAGACTTATTAGCTTGTGGTAGGGGTGAAATGTTCGGTGAGGGCAACGCACAGTTGCCATTGCCGCCAATGTTGATGTTTGATCGTATTGTCAGTATCACCGATGATGGTGGTAAGTATGGTAATGGTCAAATAATTGCAGAACTAGATATTACGCCTGACTTATGGTTTTTTGAATGCCACTTTACTGGTGATCCAGTAATGCCAGGTTGCTTGGGACTAGATGCAATGTGGCAATTGGTTGGTTTTTATTTAGGATGGAAGGGTGGTTTAGGTCGCGGTCGCGCTTTAGGTGCTGGCGAAGTGAAGTTTACTGGACAAGTCTTGCCGACAGCAAAAAAAGCGACCTATACTATAGACTTAAAAAGAGTGATTTTGCGTAAGCTAGTCATGGGAATTGCTGATGCAAAAATGGACTTAGATGGTCGCGAGATTTATGTGGCAAATGATTTGCGAGTTGGTCTTTTTACGACCACGGATAATTTTTAAATAGTAGGGGGAGCACGTGATGAAACGTGTTGTGATAACAGGTTTAGGCATCGTATCAAGTCTGGGCAACAATAAAGCGGAAGTGAAAAAAAGCCTGTTTGACGGTAAGTCTGGAATTTCATTTCAGCCAGAATATGTAGAACGTGGGTTGCGCTCACATGTGGCTGGATCAGTTAAAAATTTAGATATTGAAGCGCTTATCGATCGCAAATTGTTGCGATTTATGGCAAAAGGGCATGCATATACATGGATTGCTATGCAAGAAGCGATTGCCGATGCATCCTTACCAGAGGAGCTGGTTTCAAATGTTCGTACTGGGCTTATTGTAGGTGCTGGTGGTACATCGACAGAAAGTATGTTGCAAAGTACTAACACGCTAGCAGAAAAAGGGGTTCGTCGTGTAGGGCCTTATATGGTAACCAAAACGATGGGCAATGGCATAGCTGCCTGTTTAGCAACTTTTGCTAAAATTAAAGGGGTTAATTATGGCATCACTTCTGCTTGCTCAACCAGTGCACATTGTATTGGCGCCGGTGTGGAGCAGATTCAATTAGGAAAACAAGATATTGTGTTTGCTGGTGGTGGAGAGGAAGAGCATTGGACCATGTCGTTTTTGTTTGATGCGATGGGTGCAATGTCGACCAAATACAATGAGACACCAGAGAAAGCATCGCGCACCTATGATGCGAATAGAGATGGATTTGTCATTTCTGGTGGTGGCGGTATCGTTGTACTAGAAGAGTATGAACACGCCAAAGCACGCGGTGCGAAGATTTATGCCGAAGTAATCGGTTATGGTGCAACTTCTGACGGTTATGACATGGTCGCACCAAGTGGTGAAGGGGCCGTGCGCTGCATGAACTTGGCGCTACAAGGCCATGATGGCAATAAAATTGAAAAAGTTGACTACATTAATACCCATGGCACCTCAACGCCAGTTGGTGATACGAAAGAGTTAGAAGCAATTCGAGAAGTATTTGGAAATAGTACAACGGCGATTGCCTCAACAAAATCACTATCAGGTCATGCGCTGGGTGCAGCTGGTGTAAACGAGGCTATTTATACCTTAATCATGATGGAAAACAATTTTATTGCTGCATCCGCTAATATTGAAACATTGGACCCAGCTGCAGAAGGGTTAAATATTGTGCGTAAACGTATTGATAATGTAAAGGTTGAAACGGCTCTGTCAAATAGCTTTGGGTTTGGTGGAACGAATGCAACTTTGACTTTATCAACCAAAAACTTATAGTGTATTGAACAATTTAGCAAAGATCAGCGGAGTATATGAATAAATTACTTGCTGTTTTCATTCTTTTAGCTGTTTGTAGCTGTGCAACTGTGTTGGGCGACCGTACGGTGAAAGTTTCGGAAGTTGAAATTCAGCAGAAACTGAATGAAAAATTTGCTATACCAATTTCCTTACTCAAAGTTTTTGATGTTAATTTATCAAACGCCATAGTGACGTTTGATAAAGACACTGGACGGATGCACACCAAGTTAGATACAAAACTATCAAGTGCCTTATTTAATGAGTCTGCCACCGGTGACTTGGATATTTCAGGTAAGCTGCGCTTTGATGAAGCTACAAATGCGATAGTGCTGGATGAGCCTAAAATTGAGCAGTTTGCATTTGATGGGGCCAGTGATCAATACAATGATTTGCTGAATGCACTTGCAGGTAAGTTAGGCGGTGATTTGTTGAATGGAATGACGCTTTACAAAGTGAAACCGGAAGAGTTAACGTTCGGAGGCACACAATACACCCCGAAAGAAATGACCGTAACAGACGATGGCCTACAATTAACTTTTTCGCCTAAATAGACGCTGACTTAATCTGTGTTAGAGATTAATAATGCTGCAGCCACATTACGTCCTTCACTCATCAATATATTATAGGTTCTGCATGCGGCATCAGTCGTCATGCATTCAACTGAAATATTGTTCTCTGTAAGTTTGGCAATAAGTTGTGGTCGTATAAATTGATGCGTATCACCTGTGCCAAGTAAAATGACTTCTGGGTTTAGCGCTAGTAGTTCATCGAATTGACTTACGGTTAAGCTTGCAAAGTCAGTTGCAGACCAGTTCAAGTTTAGTTGATCAGGCATAATAATAAGATGTTTTGTATAGCGAACCTTATTGACATCAATAAAGCCATTTCCATAGGCGGTAATGAGGTTGCTATCCTCTGCTTGTGTGAGATGTAATTTCATATTGGGTTGTTTTCTGTCGTTTAAGTCTTCAACACTTGTATCTTAATATCAATAAGGCGATTTACCAAAATAATGATAGAGCAATTTTGATATATATTAATCAATTAAGCACTAGCGCTCCATTGCTAGTATAGGGAATCACAAGGTAAGATAGCATCTTTTAATAACAAGCGGTTTCAAAGGACCGTATCAGCATTGTTATAATGCGATTGCATATATGAATACAACCACCAAAGCAAAACTCAAGAAGTCCAATAAGCTGGATAATGTTTGTTATGACATTCGAGGACCAGTACTAGACCGTGCCCGTGAAATGGAAGAGGAAGGTCAACGGATTATCAAATTAAACATAGGTAATCCTGGTGTATTTGGCTTTGAAGTCCCCGATGAAATCCAGCAGGACGTGATTCGTAATATCACCAAATCAGGGGTTTATACGGAAAGCCAAGGTTTGTTTGAGCCGCGTAAAGCGATTATGCACTACACCCAAAGCAAACATATTCCAGGCGTCACGGTGGACGATATTATTATCGGTAATGGCGTATCTGAATTAATTGTGATGGCCATGCAAGGGCTGCTAAATAATGGTGATCAGGTATTAATTCCAGCACCAGACTACCCATTATGGACGGCTGCTACAACATTAGCGGGTGGTACGCCAAGGCATTACTTATGTGACGAAGACAATGATTGGCTACCAAATTTAGAAGATATTGAATCAAAAATTAATGCCAATACTCGTGCAATTGTTGTGATTAACCCCAATAACCCAACTGGCGCGTTATATCCCAAAGAAACCCTTTTGGGTCTTATTGATATTGCACGACATCATGGTTTGGTGCTTTTTGCAGATGAAATATACGACAAAGTCCTTTATGACGGCAATGAGCATATATCAATAGCATCGCTCGCTGAAGATGTCTTGTTTGTTACCTTTAATGGCTTGTCAAAAAACTATCGTGCATGCGGCTATCGTGCTGGCTGGATGATTGTTTCAGGTGATAAGTCGCATGCGGAAGAGTATATAGAAGGTCTAAATATGTTGGCCTCCATGCGCTTATGCAGTAATGTGCCAGGCCAATTAGCCATACAAACATCGTTAGGTGGTTATCAGAGTATAGATGATTTAGTTGCACCGCACGGTAGGCTTTGTAAGCAGCGTGATTTAGCTTATGAAATGCTAACAGCCATTCCTGGCGTTACTTGTTTTAAACCTAAGGCAGCGATGTATTTGTTCCCTAAGCTGGATCCTGAAATTTATCCAATTAAAAATGACCAGCAATTTGTACTAGACTTACTAGAGGAAGAAAAGGTACTCTTGGTACAGGGGACAGGCTTTAATTGGCGAAGCCCAGACCATTTTAGAGTCGTATTTCTACCAAATGTTGATGATTTAACGATAGCGATAAATCGTATAGCAAGGTTTTTGAAGAATTATAGAATGAAACATGGAGCGAAGGTTTGAAACAACTTAACGTAGGTATTTTAGGTTTAGGCACTGTAGGCGGAGGCACATACACCGTATTGAAACGGAATGCTGCAGAAATTACGCGTCGTACTGGCGTGCATATCAACGTTATTCAGGTCGCAGATAAAAATACAGCACGCGTCAAAGAGTTAACAAATGGTGAAACCAGTGTGAGTGACGATGCATTCGAAGTCGTCAATAATCCAGATGTTGAAGTAGTCGTTGAATTAATTGGTGGTTATACCATTGCTAAAGAGCTTATATTAAAAGCAATTGAGAATAAAAAACACGTTGTGACTGCCAATAAGGCACTTATTGCTGTGCATGGAAATGAGATATTTTCAGCAGCCCAAAAAATGAATGTCATGGTTGCGTTCGAGGCGGCAGTTGCTGGCGGTATTCCAATTATTAAAGCCTTAAGAGAGGGCTTAACAGCAAACCGCAATGAATGGGTTGCTGGTATATTGAATGGCACTACTAATTACATTTTGACGGAAATGCGCGATAAGGGTCTAGCTTATCAAGATGTAATTGGCGAAGCGCAGCGCTTGGGTTATGCAGAAGCAGATCCAACATTTGATGTTGAAGGTATAGATGCTGCGCATAAGCTAGTGATTATGTCTGCTATAGCATTTGGTATACCCTTAAAATTTAATGAAGCCTATACAGAAGGTATTACAAAGTTACAGCAAGCAGATATTCAATATGCGGAAGAGTTAGGCTATAACGTTAAATTATTAGGTATCACTAAACGGACTGATGCAGGGGTAGAACTGCGTGTGCACCCGACGCTGATTCCAGAAAAGCGTCTAGTGGCAAATGTTGATGGTCCAATGAATGCAGTTGTTGTACAAGGTGATGCAGTTGGCCCAACATTATATTACGGCGCAGGCGCAGGCGCAGAGCCGACAGCCAGTGCTGTGATTGCAGATTTAGTTGATGTGGCTAGATTGAAGGACGTATCTACTGCTCACCGTGCACCATTCCTGTCTTATCAGCCAGAACATGTGCAGGATTTGCCTGTTATTCCGATAGAAGAGGTTGATACTGCATTCTATATCCGCTTAAAGGCTACAGATAAGCCAGGCGTAATGGCAGCGATTACTAAAATTTTAGCCGATAAAAGAATCTCTATTGATGCCATGATTCAGAAAGAACCTGCAACTGGTACAAAAGAAGCTGATATTGTGATTTTGACGCACAAAACAGTCGAAAGAAACATGAATCTAGCCATAACAGAAATTGAAGCATTGCCAGCGGTTGTTGGTGAGATCGTTAAAATACGTATGGAAACGTTAGGTAAGTAATGAAATATATTAGTACCCGTGGGCAATCGCCCGCTTTAAGTTTTAGTGAAGTCTTGCTTGGTGGTTTAGCGCCAGATGGCGGCTTATACATGCCAGAAACTTACCCAAAATTTACTTCCGCTGATTTAACTGCAATGCGAAACATGACTTATGCAGAGTTGGCGTTTGCAATTCTTTCTCGTTTAATAGATGCAGATGATATTCCTTCAGCTGATTTACGCGTAATCATAAATAAAACATACCGTGCAGATGTCTACTGCTTTGCTCGTGATGGTCAACAAGCTAATGACATTACACCCACATTAAAATTAGAAGAAAATTTATATTTGTTGTCTTTGTCTAATGGACCTACATTAGCCTTCAAAGATATGGCGATGCAGCTGCTTGGTAATTTGTTTGAGTATGTTTTGTATAAAAAAGGTGAAACAACCAATATCCTAGGCGCAACGTCAGGTGATACGGGTTCGGCGGCTGAGTATGCAATGCGCGGTAAAAAAGGTGTGCGCGTGTTTATGTTATCGCCGCACAAAAAAATGAGTCGCTTTCAAACAGCACAAATGTTTAGTTTACAGGATGACAACATCTTTAATATTGCAGTTGAAGGCGTATTCGATGATTGTCAGGATATGGTAAAAGCCGTTTCTAATGATGCTGAATTTAAAGAAAAATATAAAATTGGTGCTGTAAACTCTATCAACTGGGGGCGCATAGTTGCTCAGGTAGTGTATTACTTCAAAGGATACCTTGCGACAACAGAGGAAAACAACCAAAAGGTAGATTTTTCCGTGCCTTCTGGAAACTTTGGCAATGTTTGCGCCGGCCATATCGCACGTATGATGGGTCTGCCTATTAATAGATTGATTGTAGCGACCAACGAGAATGATGTGCTGGATGAATTTTTTAAAACAGGTATTTACCGGCCTCGTGGTGCTGCCAACACATACCATACATCAAGTCCTTCGATGGATATTAGTAAAGCGTCAAATTTTGAGCGATTTATATATGACCTGTTTAATCAAGATGCAGAAAAGGTCAGAGAGCTATGGTCGCATATTGATAAAGGTGGTGCATTTGATATTCATGACATGCTAGAAAAAGTGAAGACATTTGGCTTTGTGTCTGGCAGTAGTAACCATGCTTCACGTATGCAAACGATCCGTGCTACTAATGCTAAGTATGGTGTCATCATCGATACGCATACAGCAGATGGATTAAAGGTTGCATTGGAGTACAAAGAAAAAAACACCCCGATGATAGTATTAGAGACCGCATTACCAGCAAAATTTGAGGATGCAATTGTAGAAGCGTTAGGTGAAAGGCCGCCACGTCCAGAATGTCTTAAAGGTATTGAGGTGTTACCACAAAAATTTACAGTCATGGCAACAGGCGCAGATAATATTAAGGCGTTTATTGCTCAAACGGTACCCTTATAACCATTTAGGTTAGATATAGTTAATATGAAGCAGTATTTAGACTTATGCCAGCGCATCGTTGATGAAGGCGTATGGGTAGAAAACAAGCGAACTGGTAAAAGATGCTTGACGGTCATCAATGCAGATCTGACCTATGATGTTGATGCGGGGAAATTCCCTTTAGTCACCACGCGTAAAAGCTACTATAAGTCAGCGATTGCCGAAATGATTGGTTATCTACGAGGTTATGATAATGCTGCTGACTTTAGAAAACTAGGGACAAAAACGTGGGATGCAAACGCAAACCAAAATCAAGATTGGCTCAATAATCCATATCGCAAGGGCGAAGATGATTGTGGCTTTATCTACGGAAAAGTTGCAAGGAATTTCCCAAAACCTGATGGTGGCAGCCTTGATTTACTGCAAAACATTGTCGATGATTTGACTGCAGGTATAGACAATAGGGGAGAAATACTGACTTTTTATCATCCTGGTGTGTTTCATATGGGCTGTCTACGGCCCTGCATGTATAGTCATCACTTCTCATTACTTGGCGATACACTTTATCTCAATAGCACACAACGCAGTTGTGATGTGCCGTTAGGGCTAAACTTTAATATGGTACAGGTTTATTTTTTACTGGCAATCATGGCGCAAATAACGGGCAAAAAAGTTGGTAAGGCTTATCATAAGCTTGTGAACGCGCATATTTATGAAGATCAGTTGGATTTAATGAAAAATGTGCAGTTAAAAAGAAAGCCTTATGATTCGCCCAAGCTCATTATTAATCCCGATATTAAAACATTAAAAGATCTTGAAACATGGGTAACCATGGATGATTTTAATATTGAGGGTTATCAATGTCATGAACCAATTGCATACCCATTCTCTGTATAAATAAAAAAAAAGGCTACCCAACTTTTGATCAGGTAGCCTTGTAATTTGTGACCTTCAGGGGGGAAGCCACAAAACCTAAAATTTATCGTTGTTAATTAATATTCGTTTCTTTATTTGACTGGTACATCGCAAACTCATCAACTGTAATAACGCCATCATGGTTGACATCTGTATCGTTAAATTTCAACGCTAATTCACTCTCTTTAATTGATTCTTGCAGTGATATTTTTCCGTTTCCGTCTGTATCTAATGATTTAAAAGCTGCATCTTCAGGAGCTTTTGCTATGACTGTTGTCTTTGCATTGCTTGGTCTAATATCTCCTGTAATAATATCTTTACTAGCAGCGGCGCTTGTTGCACAAAAGCTTGCGATTAGAATAAAGAAAATTGTACTTTCCAATATGTTATTGTTCTTAATCACCATTTGCTTCAAGCTCCTCTAATGTTGCAGATTTTTTTATTAATTACTTAATAGCGAGTTTCATGCCAACTTTTATATACAATTAAATCAATGACTTATGATGGTAAGCATGTTATGCTTATAAAGAAACTGTCGCTTATAAGCGACAAAAATGTGAGAGAATAGTTAAGTGGTTGTAAAATAATGATATTATTTGTCGCCAATAAACGACAAATAAACTAATCTTCAGTAATATCTTTAAAATCAGCAGGTTGTATTTGATGTCGTTCTAGCAGCCGATAAAATTCTGTACGGTTTCTTTTAGCTAGCTTAGCTGCCTGTGCAACGTTACCTTGTGTAGTTTTCAAAATGTTGATTAAATAATTCTGCTCAAACTGTTGTTTAGCCACATCCAGTGGAATAATAGATTTAGATGATGCATGCAATGCTTTTTCTAATAAATTGAGTGGAATGATTTGCGTTGTCGCAAGCACAACCGTTTGTTCAATCACATTTTGCAGTTGCCTAACATTGCCTGGCCAGTCAGCTGAGATTAATAACTCTAAGGCTTCAGGTACAAAGCGATGTACATTTTTTTTATATTTTTTATTAAATGTTTGGATAAAGTGACTCGCCAACAGGCTAATGTCTTCTCTGCGCTCAGCAAGTGAAGGAATTTCCAAACTGACGACATTGATTCTGTAGAATAAATCTTCTCTGAAACGACCTGTACGCATTTCCTCCGCCAAGTCCCTGTGCGTCGCTGAAATGACTCTGACATCTATACTGATGTCTTTAGTGCTTCCGACTGGGCGTATCACTCGCTC